>DWYX01000009.1 GCA_019118465.1 Candidatus Limosilactobacillus faecipullorum
CGTGAACTACTCGGCCATAAATGACCGAGCTTCTGGATCGAAAGGCAACGGTGTGCCTCTTGATCTGAAAATCGTTTAGGCAATGGAGAATCAAGTTACGCTTGATTCTCGAACAGTTAAAACCGTTTCCGAAGGCTTTTCGCACCCGTTTTGCACGCTCAGGGTGATACGCCAAAGTCTCCTCTTGTAGCCTTTAAGGACGGCAAGGTTCTGTCCCGCCCGTGATGATATTAATTAATTTCAACTAGATATTCTGGCTTAATTGCTTTAGGGAGTCGTGTCTTAGCGACTCCTTTCTTTTTTGCGTCTTCAATTTCTTGTTGCCGTTCGCGATACTTATAATGTTTCTTTGGATCAAGTGCCCAACTAAGAATATTCCAACTAGCGTTGAGGTCCCGAATGATTTCTTTACCTGTCAGTTCAGAACGCCAGTGGCGTTCCACAACCTCATGTTTCTGGACATAATCAGTGCCGTATTCGACTTGACTTGTCTTGTAGGAATCAACCTTAAGCAGAGTTTTACCCTCGCGATTAGCGACCTGCGTCAATAATTGGGCTAATTCGTAAGGTTTAACTTTTGCTAAATGGCGGTTCTTACCGTGATTACCGGCTTTACTTAACGCCTTAGACTCACGACGCATTTCTTTAGCGTCGAGTTGCTCGATGGCTAGTAAGTCGTAATCATCGAAGATTTGTTTAGCAATTTTACGGTAGGCTTCCGTTAGCAGATTCGTCCTTCGCACATTATAGTATCTAATTTGTTGGTTGAGATCAGCTAAGCGGCAGCACCGCTTGTTTAGGTGAGCGCTTAAAATATCTCGACGACTCTTGAGCCCATTGATGATTGATTCATACTTATCAGCTAATGCCGACGCTCGTAAGGGCAGGTAAATTCGCTCGTCATTGGAAGTATGGAAGATTTTTTCGTCTTTCATGTTCCAATCAGCGCCAGCTTTTCTTGCTGGTTTAACCCGTTCAACTGTGGACTTTAGAACCAGCTGAAGCTCAAAAGTATCATCGCCCTTACGCTTAATCTTAGATGTGACGACCTTCTGGTTCTTTAGGTTCCGGATATCTTCTAATACTTGAACCACTCCATAATCTTGAAGCTTAATCCAGTGTGGTGACAGCACCTCGATTTGACCATTATCGGGCAAGGAAACCGTCTTATGACTAGCTTCATTCCGTAGGAATGTTAGTGACCCCTTACGGTACCAAGAGCGGTGTTTAGGATTGTTACCGTGCTTATTGTTACGGTAATCTTCTTTTTCTTGTTCGGTCATCATGGATGCTTTCTTGAGCACCTTCCGGTACTCGCCGAAATTAGTCAACATCGTTACTAAGAATTGATAAGCTGCTTGTGAGTGCAACCCGATTTTCTTAGCATTCCAACGTTTTAAGTTATAGTATTCTTTTAAAAATCGCGGTAATATCTCATCCTTGATAATGTAGTTCTTACCAGTACGAGTAGTTGGAAAAGTACGACCGAGATGCTTATAACCGTAGGTTCTTTCTAGGAATTTAAGCGCATAGTTGTGTAGTTCGTTTTCTACAGCCAAATTACACATGTGTTTTTCAGTTAACTCTGCCGTAACAACTAGGTGGTACCGGCGAGTACGGACATATTCAGTTGTTTTAGGCAGTTTAAGCATTTAGCTCTCCTTTTTACGTTGGTCGTCAATATATTTAGCTACAGCTTGCTCGTTTACGGCACCAATGCTTTCTACGTAATAACTAGGTGACCAAAGGTGGCGTCCTTTTTGTTTCCAATAGCTGGTCTGCAATTCTGGACATTTGCGAAATAATTGATATGCAGTGATCCCTTTTAACCAACGAACAATATTGGTGACAGATAGCTTAGGTGGGGCGCTAACCATTAAGTGAACGTGATCATCTTTGCCAATTTCAAGATGAGCAATTGTAAAGCCATACTCTTTAGCAATCTGATTAACTAACTCCTTAAACACTTGTTCAACATGTCCTTGCAAGACTTTGTTGCGGTATTTAGTTCCCCAAACAATGTGGTAATTTAAGTTATATACGGAAGTTCTTCCATATGTAAGTCTATTTATATCTTTCATGTCAATAATTATATCACATATTTATCTATCCATGTGACCTAAAGGACAGAAAATTAGGGCATAAACTAGCCCGGCTTAAATCGTATTAAACCGGGCTAAAAATTTCAGGATCTCCATTATAGGTTTGTAAAAAGAAAAAAACAATTTAAATAAGCAAAGATTTCAGCGTAATTTGGCAAAGAAAATTAATCGTTTGGCTTAATCTTTTACAAACACTGGCCGTTTTTATTTCTCTGCCTTTTAGTCAATAACGTTTATTTTCAGTTGCCATCGTAGCCAAGCACAAATGATTATTCATCGTCCTCATCCACTAGTAAATCATCAAACTTAATTTGCTCTAAAATCTCCTTAACTGGCACCCCTATTTGGACGACCGCCCGTAATCTCTGATAAATTGCTGGATCTGATAGGATCAATTGTACCAAAATAGCTAATTGATCCGGTGTATAGGCTGGGCCCTTCGCAGAAAGTCCCGTTGTTTTTGAAACATTCGCAAGCACTTCGTCAGGATCAGGAAAATCTGTGGTCGCTAAATCAGTTGGTGTTAATAGTGTAAGGTAGGTTTGCTTTAAGCAGTCTAAATCCCCCTTAATAATCTTGTAGTCCTTTCGCCGGATTACTCCAGTTTGCGCTAAATAACTAAAGAAATCAGTAAATATCCAGGGAAGTGTATTAATAATTTGCTCTCGGTCAACATCTTGGTCATTAGTAAGACTTTGGAGGATTTGATCGACAAAGCATACACATTCAATAGGATTAGTTGTTACAAGTTCAATCTCACCTGCCAATAGATTTTGATTTAAATATAAGTCTAGGTATTGACGGATTTCATCAGCTTGGTCTGAATCAAACTTTCGTTGGTTAAGCCAACTTGCAATCATTACCTGATTATTAATTTTAATTTCAGCAACCACTTTTTGATGTTTGGCTGCGGAATGATGCTCAAATAATTCCCAAATCTGCGGCAGGGCAAAGGGACGCTGATATCCTGGCGCAGTGTGCCCCAGCACCACCCTAATTGGAAATTCAGCACAGTAAGCGATATAGAAATCATCAACTTGGTCTGCTGCAAACTCTTCCCACACGAAACGTTGTAAAGCCTGATCTAGGAACTTTGCCGGTAAATGTTTAATCTGAACTAATAAGCTATGCAAAGCTTGATTAGACTCAAATTGTTGCTTTAACTTTTGCACTGAAAATAAAACAACCGCTCTCTTGACCTGCGTAATTGAACTTAAAATCTGCTCACCAAACTGTTGCTTAGCATAATTGGAAGGAACTAGTTCAAAAATGCGCTCTTCAATCTCCCGTTTTAAGTTTTTTAACTTCAATCCAGCTGTCCGGATTAAAATTGGCAAACCCGTTTTAGCTTCGCATAACATTAGGTATTCAATTGACCCAAGTTTGATTGTGGTTGCTTGCCATAAGTTTAATGGTTCGTTAGTTGTTTTTCCGTTTGTCGGTAATTGTTCTAATATTTTTACTTGACCATTTATTTGAATTTGCAACTTTTCTCTCCTCAGTAATTTCGTTTTAGATATTGATTAACTAATTTGTTAATGCCAATTCCAGCTTGCCATTTCGTCTTTAACGTTTGGTAAACCTCATTTTTAGTTAAAAGATCAGTAATTAGCTTAATGACCGCCTCGTTAGAATAATTAACATGGGCATCGTCGTCCATTCGTAACACAGATTGGAGAAGCTCCCGGACTTCATCTTCGTCACCATATTCTTCGTTTAATTTCTGATAGTAACTCTCCCTAAAAACATCGAGGTCATGCCGAACCCGCTTGTAGTCAGCCTGCCGGATTACCCCCGTCTGCATTAAGTAGCGGAAAAAGCTAACCAGGACTTGTTGGATTTCCTCTGGCATCAGCTCCTCTAACTCCGGTAAGTCTAAAGCCTGGCGGAAAAAACGAACAGCATCGGTCAAGTTATTGGTAACCGTCCTTACATACGGGGCGATTAAGACCTGATTGAGGTAAATATCTAAAATAACGCGTCCAAACTTTTTGACCTCCTCCCGATCCCGACTAGTAGCTAGCCATCCTTCGATCATTAACTGATTATTGTTGATAATTTTCTTAACCGTTGCTGGCGCTTCCTCAACCGGGACCCAAAGTTGACCATCCCAAGCCTGCGGTAATTGGAAGTTACGCTGATACTTAATCTGCTTACTTCCTGGGCGCGCTTCTTTAGCCGGCATCCCATATTCGACCGAAAGATACTTCCCAAACTTAAAGGTTTCGGCTTTCCCTAAAACATCAGTTGCGATAAATTCCGCCAAGACTCTTTCCAAGTCCCCTAATTCTTCCGCCTGTTCTCCTAGCTTCCGTTGGTTAGCTTTAATTTGCTTTTTGATTTTTATAATAATCGGCAAAATTTGCTCAACCCTCACTGCGGTAACTTCAGCAAAAATTTGTTGGTCTAAGATCTTTTTTTCAAACCAATCTGAGGGAACGGCGACCGTTAAACGTTTTTTTAGCACGCTAACAAGGTCCTTAGCGTTTGCCACGTCGAGTGCATTAATTAAAATTGGAAACTGCGTAGTGAGTTCAATCAGGAGATAAAATTTTTCTCGCCCAAACTCAATTTTCGCCATCTGCCATTGTTGTAAAAAGCCTTTTTGAGGGGTCCCTTTGGGTAACTCTTGTCCCAACTTTTTCGTACTACTTAGATATTGGATTTGCATTGTCTAAATTCCTTTACGCTTAAAAGATGTCCTAATTTTACTTGACAATTTGGTTTACTCCAAGCAATTTAAGTATTTTTTCGATTATTCCCCTCATAACCTGGATTTTTTTCGAGGCTAATTATCACTTTGACTGCAAAGCTGCGTACTGCGTAACGTAAAAACACCTCCTCAACGATTAGCTGAGGAGGTGTTTTACTAACTTTGCTATTTTGATAAAGGACAGAAAATTGAGTAAACCTTTAATTTGATTGTCTTCAATTGTCACCACGCAACTTCCCTAGTAGTCATCCCCCGTTATCCGCGGACCACTAACAACTTTATAGCTAGTCGGTTATTAAAGCATCGACTTTGACTTCGATGATGTAGCCTTTTAAGCAGAACACTTATACTTCTAGTTCGTAAAGGTTGAAAGCTACAAGCCCCTGGTTTTAACTAGTGGTCGTTGACGAATACTAGAACTCTGGCACTGCCAAGCGACTGTAGTAAACCAAATGCTGTTCGAACGTCTGCGGATCAATCACAATTTTGGTGACACTGCAGTTGGCGGGTTCCAAGATTTCTAATTCTTGACAACCAACCGCATTGGCCGCAAAGGAACGGACGGTGAAGCCATGGGTAACGATAAGCAGTTGATCGTCTGGGTATTTTTTAACCACTGCCGTCGTAAAGTCAGCCACCCGGGCTTGGACGGCTGTAAAACTTTCCCCATGGGCTACTTGGGCGTATGAAGGGCGGACATCATGGATCCGCTTGTAAAAGTGGTCCGGATACTGAGCTTCCAGTTCCTGGTTGAGTTGACCGTCCCAATCGCCGTAAGAAATTTCCTTTAGGCGGTCATCAATTTCAATTGGCAGTTGGGCTGTTTGATTAAGCATCGCCGCCGTTTCCTGAGCCCGGGTTAAGGGAGAGACAAAAATTTGCTTAGTCTGACTCAAATCAAGTTTTTCTGCCAGGGTTTGGGCTTGTTGTTTCCCAACAGGCGAGAGATAAGTTGCGGGAGTATTGATCGTCCCCTGCTTAACTCCTTTGACATTTAAACTGGTTTGCCCGTGGCGGACGATTAATAATTCTGTCATTATTCTTCTCCTTTTGGTTGGTGAATTAAGCGGACCCGACTAACGGCTGGAATCTCGGCCAGTTCTTTAATTAAAGCCGCTTGTTGCGCCGGATTGATAAAGTCGCTGACGTCAACGATCGTATAGGCGAAGTCACCTTTAGCCCGGTTGGCTAAGTTTTCAATGTTAATTTGGTACCGGGCAATCAAACTTGAGATTTGCCCTAACATGTTTGGAATATTCCGGTGGATCAAGGTAATCCGTTCCGGACTGGCAAAGGGTGTTTGCAGGGCTGGCAAATTAACGCTGTTAATCACGTTTCCGGTCGTTAAGTAGGTCATCACTTCTTTGGCTGCCATTTGGGCACAGTTGGCCTCAGCTTCGACTGTTGAGCCGCCTAGGTGAGGCAAGATCGTCACTTGAGGGTGCCCCTGAATCAAGGCATCACTAAAATCCGTCGAGTACCACCGGAGCCGGTGTGCGTTTAAGGCATCAATCACCGCCTGGTTGTCGACAATCCCGTGGCGAGCAAAGTTCAAGAGAACCGCCGTTGGTTTGAATTGGCGGATCAATTTCTGATCAATCATCCCCGTCGTCTCCGCATTTTTCGGGACATGAACGGTAATAAAATCTGCTTCAGCCACCACCTCGGTTAAACTTTGGGCCCGGTGAATTTCCCGGGACAATTGCCAAGCCGCATCCGCTGAAAGATAAGGATCATAGCCGATCACTTCCATCCCTAGGTTCAAAGCAGCATTGGCAACTAAGGAACCAACGTGCCCTAACCCGATCACCGCGAGCCGTTTGCCCATTAACTCTTGACCGTTGAACTGACTCTTGGCGGCTTCTAGGGTAATGTCTGCGCCCGGTTGGGCTTGCTGGGTCCAATTAGCGGCGGCTAGTACTTGACGATTAGCTAAGATCATCATCGCCAAGACCAATTCTTTCACCGCATTGGCATTACCTCCCGGGGTGTTAAAGACGGCGATTCCCTGTTCGCTCGCCCGATCTAGGGGAATATTGTTGTAACCGGCCCCGCAACGGCCAATCGCTTTGAGGCTTTCGGGAAAGGTATGTTCATGCAAATCCACTGAACGAATAAGGTAAGCGTCAGCTTGAGCCCCTTGTTGATTGATTTGATATTCATCCGTAAAGGTCGCTAACCCAACTGGCGAGATAGCATTAAAAGTCTTAATTTGATACATCATTTTTCCTCCTCGTGATCCTTAGCAAATTGCAACATGAAGTTTCGGAGGGCAACTGCCCCTTCCAGCGGCATGGCATTATAGAGGCTAGCCCGCATTCCCCCAGTTAAGCGATGGCCCTTTAAATTCATTAAGCCGGCTTGCTGAGCTTTGGTAATAAAGGTTTGATCTAGCTCAGAATCCCCGGTCGTAAAGGGAACATTGGTAAGGGAACGATCGGCGGGACGGACTTGATTGTGGTAAAAAGTAGTTTGATCAATGGCGTCGTAAATCAATTGGGCTTTTTGACGATTGACAGCTTCAATTGCGGCTACCCCGCCTTGTTTTACTAACCATTCCAAGACTAATTTGGCAACATAAATTTGAAAGACTGGTGGCGTATTTAAAGCTGAATCCTTGGCGGCTAATTTTCGGTAACTCAACATTGCCGGTAAAGCCGTTGGCATTTGCGCCAGTAAGGTCTTTTTGACTACCACCACCGTCAAGCCGGCCGGCGCCAGGTTCTTTTGCGCCCCGGCATAAATCAAAGCAAAGCGGTCAAAAGGATAGTCCTGGGCTAAGAAATTTGAAGAAAGATCACCGACTAAAGGGAGATCGACCTCCGGGAGCTGATTTAAGGCGGTCCCGTAGATCGTATTATTGGTGGTTAAATGAAGATAATCATATTTAGCCGGGCCGGTAAGCTCAACTAGTGGAAAATGATTAAAATGAGGTGCGGCGCTGGCAACCTCATCAACTACCAAGTCCGGGATTAATTTGGCTTCAGCCATTGCCCGTTCGGCCCAATGTCCGGAATTGACAAAAGCCACCCGATGAAACTTAGTGGCAAGATTTAAGGGTGCCATCGTAAATTGGAGGGTTGCTCCTCCTTGTAAGAAAAGTACCTCGTATTCGCTCGCTTTTAAGTGCATTAATTGAAGTAGTAATTGTTTGGCCTGAGCAAGCAAAGTCGTAAATTGTGGGGAGCGGTGAGAGATTTCTAAGATACTCAAACCAGTCCCTTGATAATCGGTTAGTTCAGCTTGGATTTGATTTAAAACCGGGACCGGTAAAGTTGCTGGTCCGGCTACAAAATTATAAATTGGCATTAGAAACGCTCCTTTCAAAGTGGCAGTAAAAGAAAAAGCCCCCACCGGAGTGAGGACTCGCTTTTAAGCCCCCACTTTGGCTGGAGGCCAACTCAAATGATAGCCTCCAGCTAAACTGAAGACCGGGAAGATTGATTAAATTGTCGTTGCATAGTGGCCATCATCATTCTTCCTTTCTTTGAGTTGCATGTGAATTATATTAACCAAATTTTAATTTATCTTTTAGAAATTGTCAATTGATTTGTCACTATCTTCAGCAAATATGCTGGATAATTCACTTTTAATATGACTAACCAAGTTAACTTGTCCTATTTGATTAGCCACCTATAATAAAAATATGATTTAAGTTAAAAAAGGAAGTTTGTGATGCAAAAGACACCAACTAAAATCAAAGTCCATAATCTGAAAAATATTAATATTGATATTCCTCTCCTTCAATTTGTGGCGATTTCTGAGTTATCTCGTTGACAATGGCGGATTAAGTTAGGGGCCCAAGCAGACGTCACCAGTGTGAAGCATATACTGTCAGCCCTTGCCTTAAATCAACAGCCACAAATTTCTTCCGAACAAGCGACTATCGGGACAATAAGTGAGAGCTTTAATATGATCCGTTAAAATTTTCTTTAATCAGCTGGTCGCCATTTCGTAAAGGTTGCCTTTTGTTCTTGATATGGCATCGTAAAGTAGCGCTTGTCCTTATCTAGCATGGCGATTTTTTTCATTTCATCAGCAGTTAATTCAAAATCAAAGATATCGAAATTATCCTGCATGTGGTCAACATTAGTGGTCCGTGGAAAGACAACATTTCCCATTTGCAAGTGCCACCGTAAAATAATTTGAACATTGGACTTATGATATTTTTTACCAAGCTCGGTAAAGATTGGTTCGTTAATTAAGGCGGGATCGCCATGACCAAGTGGGTACCAAGATTCAAGAATTGTCCCGAACGGCTTTAACTTATTCCGTAAAGCCGTTTCTGGGTAGTATGGGTGGAGTTCTACCTGGGCAATTGCTGGTTTAACCTCCACATTAGCTAGTAAGTCATCTAAACGTTCCCCATCAAAGTTAGAAATTCCAATCGACTTCACCTTGCCGGCTTTTTGGGCCACTTCCATTGCTTGATAAGCGCCAAGATAATCACCAACTTGTTGGTGAAGCAATAATAGGTCGAGGTAATCCGTACCCAAGCGCTTCAACATCTTATCGATTGCTTGCGGCGTCTTATCCAAACCATATTCACTTGGCCAAAGTTTACTGGTAATAAAGATTTCATCCCGTTTAATTCCACTGGCCTTCACTGCCTTGCCAACACTAGCTTCGTTTTGATAGGCGTGAGCGGTATCAATGTGGCGAATTCCAAAGTTAAGGGCTGCAGCAACGGCATCTTCGGTCGGCTTCCCAGCTGGGACTTGAAAGACCCCAAGTCCAAATTGCGGAATTTGGTTGCCATCGTTCATCGTTAAGTAAGTTTGTTCAGTCATAATGATCTTTCCTTTCTAATTTTTAGTGTGTTTGTTTAACAGGTTCTTTACGAAATAAATTAAGACAAAAGGCAACTAAGGCGAGAATAAAACTAACCTCCATAATCAAATGGAGACCTAGGTAAAGGTCACTACGGAGATTTAACAAGGCCCCAAAGACAGCTGCCATAAAAGCTTCTCCAAGGGTCCGAAAAAGCAGACTAAAAGTGGTCGAAATCCCGATCAAATCTTGACTCACCCCATCTTGGACACTAACTTGCATTGGGGTAAATGCCAAGCCAATCGCCGTCCCTTCAAAGGCCCCCGCCAGAAAAATTAACCAGTAACTAGCGTGGCGAGTAGCTAAAAACATGATTAAGCATGAAAGCACCATGCTCGTCGTCCCCACCAGGACAATTTGCTTATACGACCAGGTTCGCATTAAGCGGGTCGTAACTTGGGTCCCAATTACTAACAGAATTGAACCGGCAATTTGAGTTGCGCCCCCAAGGATCGCATTAGTCTTGAAAATTCGTTGTGACCACATCGGAGCGTAGACACTATAGGCAATAAAGGACCCGTTTAATAAGAACATAATCAAATTTTGGATTTGAACTCGCCCATTCTTAAGGAGCCGGATCGGCACAATCGCATCTGTTTGGTGGCTTTCAAACCAATAAAAGCCGATTAAGATCAGAACACTGCCCCCTAAGAGAATGGTCGACCGGAGTCCGCTAATTCGAATGGCATCAAAGCCAAAAAGCAAACCTGTTAAGCCTAAGACTAAGATAATCGTTCCCGGATAATCAAATTTGCCTGGTTGAGCTTGCCTTTTTTCCTGGTAATTAATTTGCAAGAGTAACCAAGAAAGAATCCCAAACGGTAAATTGATGAAGAAGATCCACCGCCACGAAAGGTGGTCAACCATGATCCCCCCTAAAATCGGTCCAATAATCGTACTTAAGGTGAAACTCGCTGTCACCCACCCCAGAGCTCTGGCTCGGCGAGCAGCATCTGGATATAGATCAGCATAGATAATAAAAGGAACCGAAACCATTCCCCCAGTACTGATCCCCATAACTGCTCGGG
The DNA here is from genome assembly GCA_019118465.1 of Candidatus Limosilactobacillus faecipullorum. GTDB lineage: Bacteria > Bacillota > Bacilli > Lactobacillales > Lactobacillaceae > Limosilactobacillus > Limosilactobacillus faecipullorum. The sequence continues at coordinate 10,674 of DWYX01000009.1, forward strand.
CAATGATCAACCATAGCATGTTCGGCGCCAACCCAGCTACCATTGAACTTAGCATAAAAACAATGAGACTTAACTGAAACGTCCGCTTATTACCGATTCTTTCCCCCAGCCGACTCCAAAGAATGGTGGTCGTCGCTGTTCCAAGCATAAAAATCGAACTAATCCAGCCAACTAAGGAGATCCCATCTAAAGCTTGGGTAATCTCTGGAAGGGCAGTATTAACAATTGTCGAGTCAAGACCACCCATAAAATTAGCTAGCAAAAGGGCAATCGTGGTTAAAACTAAACGTTGCAATATATTCTTCGTTGTCACTCTTTCTCCTTATTAAATTGGAGTATTAATTCCAATACTTTCGCGGCTGTATAATGTTGGCTCTTGAACCAGTTTATTTACCAAATCCGCAATACTCTCTAGGGAAACGTCATGGCCGCCAAAAGTTTCTCCTTTATGGGTAATTTGGTAATTAACCGGCCCCTGCGTAAACCATCCCGGCCGGATAACCGTATAGTCAAGATTGGAAGCCTCAATCAAATCAGCAGCTTCCCGGTATGGACGTAAAATTGATGGAATTGGTTCATCAAGATTATGCCCCGGAACTTCGTTGTAAATCCCCATTGAAGCGATAAAGGCTAAGCGTTTTGTGCTAGTTTGTTCCATGGCGTTAATAACCGCCTTAGCAGCTTTTTTCATCGCCCCACTAAAAGCTACAAAAACAAAATCTTGTCCTCTCACCGTTTGGGCTAGTAAGGCTGAATCAAAAATATCTCCAGTTACTAGATGCTCATTTTCAGCTGGCTTGAGGCGGTTAGCGTGCCGCGCCATTGAAGTTAGTTGAATTTGTGAATTTTGGAGGAGCCTTTCTCGAACAGTACTGCCGACCGATCCAGTGGCTCCGATAATTAAAACGTTGATCATATTTATCTGCTCCTTTCGATTCTTATCATAAAAGTTTAAAATAGATATATCCAATACTTAAATACTATTTGTAATAGAACATATCTATTTAAGGAGTGAAACAAATGAACCAACAAGAAGTTAACTGTACCCTCGAAGCAGCCAAAACCCTTAATTTCAACCGAGCCGCCGAAAATCTTTACCTCTCCCAACCAACCCTTTCACACCACATCAAAACTCTTGAAAACGAACTGGGATTTCAAATTTTCATCCGGAATGGACGGAATATTTCCTTAAGCGACCCGGGAAAATTATTCTGCCAGGGACTCCGTGAGATTGACGCTGACTTAAAGCGGCTAATTGAACAATGCCAAAATTTTTCGAATGCTTACCAAGAAAGCATTCGAGTCAGTCTTTTTACGCGTTCAGCGGTTAAGTATCTCCCCCAAGCAATGCAAATTTTTAGTCAACAAGCCACTGAAGTTTACGTTGAGCCAATTTTTGATCAAAGTGCTAATCGTTTGGATCATTTTTTAGCCGGACAAAGTGATATTCTCCTGGTGCGAGATCAAGAAATCAAAAACATGCGCCGACTCGTTGCTTATCCTTTATATGAAAGTGTGGTTAAGTTGGTTGTTAAACGTGATGATCCTTTAACTAAGCTTTCAGTCGTAACCCCTGCTGATTTAACCGGTCGGACGCTCCTTGTTGGTGGAGGAAGTCCCCGGGAATTATGTGCGCTCCAAGATGAGGTCACAAGTCACCATAATATCAAAACGATGATCAGTCATGACCACGCAACCACCCTCACCCGGGTGGCGGCAGGACAGGCAGTCTGTCTTAGTCCCGACCTCTACCAAGATGATGACCCTAATTTTATCTGGCTTAACTTTCAACCTACCATTCAGATGCCCTACTCTTTAGTAGTTAAACAAGGGGTATCGCAAAAGGTCACCGACTTCGTTCAAGTATTACGGCGATTATATCAAGCGTAAAAACAGTAGCGTCCTTACACCATTTGATGACACACAAAAGCCGGAATGAAGAAGCTTTAATGCTTCTACATTCCGGCTTTTCACCTTAATCTTTTAATTAGTCATCAAAGTTAAATAAATCAGTGGAAAGGTACCGATCCCCACCATCAGGGGCTAAGGTAATAACCTTCTTGCCAGCACCGAGTTGCTTAGCTATTTCAATTGCTCCGTGAATGTTAGCCCCAGCAGAAATTCCTGGTAAGAAACCTTCTTCTTTGGCTACCTTTTGAGCCGTTACAATGGCATCATCACTGGATACTTCAACGATCCCGTCGTAAATATCTTGATCCAAAGTGGCTGGAATAAAGCCAGCGGAAATCCCTTGAATCTTGTGTTTACCAGGTGTCCCTTCTTTGAGGAGTGGTGATTCAGCTGGTTCCAAAGCGTAAACCTTGACTTGTCTGTCGACAGCCTTCAAAGCTTTTCCTACCCCAGTTAAGGTTCCACCAGTTCCAACACCGGCTACAAAGGCATCCGGCAGGTCATCCTTGCCAAAAGCCTTAATAATTTCCTGTCCCGTTGTCGTTTCATGAATCGCCGGATTTGCTGGGTTTTCAAATTGCATTGGCATAAAGTAGCCCTTGGTTTTAACCAATTCTTCAGCTTTGGCAATCGAGCCCTTCATTCCATCGGCCCCCGGCGTTAAAATCAATTCGGCCCCGTAACCTTGCATTAGTTTCCGTCGTTCCACACTCATCGTTTCCGGCATTACAATCACAATATGATAACCCTTGGCAGCTGCGACCATCGCCAAACCAATCCCCGTGTTTCCGGAAGTTGGCTCAACAATCGTACCACCAGGTTTAAGGTGGCCAGTCTGTTCCGCCTTTTCAATCATTGCTAGAGCAATCCGATCCTTCACCGAACCAGCGGGGTTAAAGAATTCCAGTTTTACATAGACGTCCGCCGCCCCTTCAGGAACGACCCGATTTAACTTAACGATGGGCGTTTGACCAATTAATTCAGTAGCTGAGTTAACAATTTGCTTCATAGTTTTTCCTCCACTTCTGTTTGACGACGGTAAGAATCGAGTTGACGCAACCAGTTTGAGAAGAAACGCTGTTGCGTGGTTTGCCACTTAAATTGTGGTTCCTGCATTAATTCAGGATCCCGAAAATAATTGAGTGGTCGGCGGTAGGTTTTTTCTGGATGGGCTGCCACTTCTCGTTGGTATTCTGATAACAAAGCTTCTCCCTCATACTCCAAGTGGGCAAAGACAAAAGCTTGCCGACGTTTGACATTTGTCAGTAAGAATAAGAAACCGTCCTTTGAACTAGCATTAATCGTCAAAGTCGGGACCCTTCGTAATTGGTGCCAATCCATTTCAGCATAGCGGGCATGCGGTGCTAAAAAACGGGTCGATAAGCCCGCTAACAATGGTGTCGGCACAACGATTTGGTTTTCAAACACCCCAAAGTACTTCACTGGTAAGGAGCGTTTTTCAATCCCATAAAAATGATATAAAGCAGCCATCGCACCCCAACAAACATAGAGTTGGGGAATTGCGAGGCGGTCTAATTCATCCATCAAAGCCTGAATTTCTTGCCAATACTGAACTACTAAAAAATCCAATTCTTCAATTGGGGCTCCCGTAATAATAAAGCCGTCAAAGCGGGCTAAATTCCTCAAAGTTAACGGCTTTGAAATCGTCCGGACTAATTCAGGAACCGGGCGGTCTTGATAGTGACTAATCGGATAAAAAAACTCCAACGTTATTGGATAATCCGTTGCCTTGAGGACATTTTCAAACCGGGCCTGAGTTTCTTCTTTGTCGTGCATTAAGTTAAGAATTCCAATGTGGAATGGCTCTTGCGCCACCAGATCACCTCCTCCGTTAATATGTGTATTATAGCTAATAATCATTTCACTTACAATTAATTAGTCGCAGCCAAAAAAGAGGACGAAACTTCAGCCTCCTGTATCCTTCTTTCTATCTTTACCGATCCAGCATCCCAAAGTTCCAACGGACTTCTTTAATTCGAATTATTTCTTCTAATAAAAAAACAGGGTGCTCCTAGTTTAGGAGCACCCTGTCAATTTAGGGACCTTACGTTACGATGAGGCTTTCGCTACCTAATCTAAAAGGCACCCCCGCCACTTCCGCCACCAAAGCCTCCACTAGAGCCAGCGGAAAAGCCACCGCCGTTCCCAGAAGACGAGGAGGTATTTTGGACATCAAGCCCACGCAAGCTACTATCGAAGGCGTGGGTAAAGTTCTCACTGTTATGCAAAATTAGGAAGTAATAAGCTGGTCCCATGGTAACTTCAAGAAAATCAAGATCATATAGCTCTTTTAGACGCTTAACCACCCGCTTAGCTAAGCCAAAAGCGGTCGCATAAGCCATTAGGTCATCCCAAAGAAGGTGTTCTTCAAGTTCCCGTTTTTCAAACTTGCCCAGATCTCGCAAGACAGTGTAGTATCCCCGGACATCATTCATCATTTGAATTCCCGTTGTGGTATATGGGGAATTGAACCGATAGTGGTAAATGGCTACACCAATTAAGAATAGGGTTACTAGGCCACTGACAAACCACGGGAAGAAGCCAAGATAAGCCGATAGCCCTAACAAACCGACAATCACTAGACTGTGGCAGCCAAACTTCAGCCAGGTCAGCTTTGTTGCGAACCGGTAATTCAAAGTTTGGGCCTGGTTAAATTGGGTGTCCTGCCAGGCTTTTAAAAGTTGATTTAAACTTTCCTTATTAGTGTTTGGCAAATCATCAATTTGGGAAAGCTTAAAACTCTTACCATCCCCCATTTCAAAGAGCTTCATTAAGAAAGCTTCTTGATGTTCATCAAGTTGATCCGATTTTAGTAAATTAATTTGGAAATCATTGCGTTTTAACCGTTCAATCTCAATTACCCGCTTAGTAACTAATTCAAGTAAGTGGCCAGTGAAAACCCGGCTGGCTGGTAATTTATCAAAACAAAGGACACTGGCAACCCCGACTCCATAAGGCGGCTGTTCAAAATTGTGCGGTGCCTTTTCTAAACTAACAGGCCGCCGGGTATTTTTCGGGAGCCGGTAAATTTTAGCATCCAGCCAGATAAAATCAAGTACTGCAATCACGGCTGCGCCGATTCCAAAGGCAAAACGAATCTGCCGGTTTCGCTTCCGTTCTTGGTTTGCTTGCTTGGCTAACTGGGCTTCTTGGCGCATGATCTTCGCTTTTGCCTTCCCCTGTCCTTGGTATTGATTTAAGGGCACTAATGCCGGATCAAAAATCACGTGGGCTTCGATAAAAGTATTTTCCGGATTATGCGTCTGAATCAAGGTTACCCGGCCAGCCTGACGGTTAACTTTAATTTGCCCGTTTAAGTCCCCATGGGCCCAAGCACTCAGAGACTTTACTTTTTGGGCTGGTAAATTAATCGTGATCTTAACGTGATAAAGAGAACGATCCCAATTATCCCCGATGATCTTCCAATTCAATTCCGCTATATCCTGATATGATTTCACAACTTGATTAAGGCGATAGCGATAAATCACCTGAAGTTGGTCACTATCACCAGGATGAAAAACCTTAAACTTATACAAGTTCTTTTCCCGGGATAACTGATAGGTATTATTTCGACCACTTGGATTCTGGTCAACCGGAATCGTCTTCCCTTTTTGCTTTAAAGTTACTTGTGGATCCGTTAAAGTTTGCTGATCATTACGAACCGCTTGCTGATAAAGGACTCCATGGTATTCATCACCAAAGACGTAGGTGATTTTCCGGGTTACTTGAGCATTCCCGGCTTGATCGAGATTAATCTGGACCTGATAACCTTCAATCGTGTAATCAGCCGAAACGTTTTGCATTGTAAATATCATTAAGCCGAGGCTAACTAGCAAGATTAGCATTAACTGGTAGTAGTGTTTCATGATCATCCCCCTTTTTCACTCCATTATCTCAAAATTATAAAAAAATGACACCAGAAAGATCTAGTGGATCTGGGTGGTGTCAAATGTGTAAAAAGTAGATTTTAGGCTTTGGATAAATTGGTAATCAACCTTAGCAACTTTTACTTTCCCCAATGCTTCGCAATAAACTGAGCCCGGCCAGCTTGTTCTTCAGCCGCAAAGCGTTCAGGGTTCTTCTTGTAAAATTGTTGGTGATAGTCTTCTGCTAAGTAGAATGGTTGAACATCTTCAATTTGGGTGACGATCGGGTCATTACCAAACTCCCCACTCTCTTGTAAGGCTTGCTTGGAAGCTTCCGCGATCTGCCGTTGTTCAGCGTCCTTCACGAAGATCACTGGTCGGTAATTATCACCCCGATCTTGGAATTGCCCACTGGCATCAGTTGGATCAGTTTGGTGCCAGTAGATTTCGACTAGTTCCTTATAAGAAACCTTGGTGGAATCAAAAGTAATCCGGACGGCTTCGGTGTGGCCAGTCGTCCCGGTCTTCACCTGTTCGTAAGTCGGATTAGGGACGTGACCGCCAGTGAAGCCCGATTCAACCTTTTCAATTCCTGGATAAGTATCAAAAGGTTGGACCATGCACCAAAAACAACCACCAGCAAAAATTGCCGTATCAAAACTCATCTTTCTTCTTCCTTTCTTAATTTACACTAGTTCTTCCCAAAATTTGGCCAAGCCGCTACTTGGTAACCATGGTAAGTCTGCTCAATTACTTGCTTGGTTTCCTCAGTTTGGTAAGCTTTAACAATCTTTTGGTAAACCGGATTGTTCTTATCCTTCGCGCGGACCGCAATGATGTTAACGTATGGCTTAGTCGACTTGTTAACGGGCTCCAAGTAGAGCGAATCCTTCTTTGGATCAATCTTAGCCGCTTCGGCATAGTTCCCGTTGATAATTGAAGCATCTACCGAATCTAAAGCCCGAGCTGCCGTTGCGGGATCAACTTCCTTAAACTTAAAGTGGTGGGGGTTAGCCGTAATGTCATTCAAAGATGGCTTGATCCCAGCATCCTTTTTCACCTTTAAGAGGCCTGCCGATTGGAGCAGCTTTAATCCCCGACCTAAAGTTGTTGGTTCATTAGGAATTGCGATTGTTGCGCCATCCGGTAAGTTCTTTAATTGGTGATACTTTTGCGAATATAAGCCAAGCGGACTAATAATCGTATTCCCAATTGCTGCTAAGTGAGCATTTTCCTTTTTATTATAAGAATCAAAGTAGTAACGGGTCAGGCAGGAATGCATATCAATTTGACCATCTTTTAACGCTACATCAGGTTGCACATAATCATTAAAGGTGACATATTCGAGCTTAATTCCTTGTTTGGCTAACCTTTTTTTAACGTTATTCCAAACTGGTTCAGAATCTGTCCCAACTAAACCAAGTTTAACGGTCGTTGTCTTTGGCGTTGAGAAATGTCGATAAGCCCAAGTACCAAATCCGCCCAGTCCAATTACCAAGGCTACAATTAAGGCGAAGAGCCGTCGTTGTCGCTGTTTTTTCCGCATAATACTTCCTCCTCGATTAGCACTGAGCCTGATCAAGTAAAAAAACGTCCCTCGCAATCAAAACTGATTACGAGGGACGTTTTCACGTGGTACCACCCTAATTCACCCCCAACGGAGGCCTCACCTCTAGTTCACTAAAGTAAACTAGAACCATGGTAGCGGTGGTTAACCCGGCAAAGGCTTACCAAGGCTCACCTTCGCTTGATTTCACAAGACCATCTTCAGCTAATTGAACTAACGCACTTTCACCAACCACCCGCTCTCTGAGTAGTTCATCTTAGCTTACTCATCTCTAATCTTTTTGCAATTTATTTATCATTAACTTTAAATAAAACTAAAAGACTTTCCTCAAATTACTTGTTGAAGCAGTTTGAGTTTGCTAGGTAAAACAGAATCGCCCCATATCATTTCCATCACTCATCTTCACTCAGCTCTTGCTAGGTTTATGATAACCTAAGATAATTTATGACTATTTTCGCTACGAGCGTAAGAGATAATTAACTGCTTATAAAAAACGAATTACTCACCAACCAAATTATAGGGGGTGTTTCGCATTTATTTTCTCTCGCTACTATAGTGGATTTTCCCTACAAATTGCACTACCAAACGGCCGACTCGGTAAAACCCCAAAATTAGCCCGATATATTTTGAAACATTACCATAATTGAACTTAGTTACATTTAATCTAGATCAAGCCGGGCCTTTTGCAAGATATCACGCAAAATCGTATCTTCATTTGTGCTTAATTTAGAACTTACTTCATTATTTACTTGTTGGGTGATCTCTCGCAACTTTAATAGGACCTCTTGACCTTTTTCAGTCAAAAAAAGCTCGGATTGTCTACCGTCCTTGGTTGAACGTCTTTTCTTTACCCAACCTTGTTTAACGAGTCGTTCTATCTGGCGCGTCACACTCGACTGGTCTCGCAGCAGTTTTTTAGTAATTGCCGCCTGATTAGTGCCTGGTCTAGATCCGATAATCATTAAGTAATAATAGTTTGCTTCCGACAATCCTAGTGGACGAACCAACAGATCAATCCGCCGACGAATCAAGCCATTGAATACCGCAACCAGGCCAATCAAATCTTCTTTCATTTTCCTTACTTCCTACGATTAAGATAACTTACAAAATAGGCCAAGGCAATTATTCCAAACAGGAACGTTACCCACATTGCTAAACGCATTCCATTCACAGCCGTTGCTGGAATTTCGCTTATAATTACTAAAATCGTAATCGAAAAGGCCCCCGCTAATTGACGAATACAATTATTAATGGCCGTTGCTTGACTGATATCTTTTGTAGCCATATCGCGATACGATTCAGAAATCAAAGGAGCAAATGAAATCCCTAAGCCTAAGAAACGAATAGTATATAAAAGTGATAATAACCAGACAGGAATATGATTGGAAATAAATAGCGTTGGTATCGTAGCAACTACACTAATCATGATCCCTGTCAGTACTATCCATTTTACCCCATATTTATCATAAAGGGGACCAGCAACTGCGCCACCTAATGCATTTACAATTGCTCCTGGAAATAAAATCAATCCCGCCATCATACTAGTTGTATGGAGGGTGTTTTGACTAAAGACTGAAAACAACTGCTCAGTTCCCAATAAGGTCATATAAAGTAGCGTCCCCACAATAATTGTCAACGAAAAAGAACGAATGGAAAATAATTTTACATTTAGCAAGGGACTCGTTAAATGTAATTGTCTTCTATAGAAAATAGCAGTTAATACAATACCAATTAATAGAGCAATTAAGCTGCTTAAAGGGCTAGTGCTGATAAAGCTCAAGCTTCCCATAATTAGAGTTAACCCGATTAACATTTCAAACACAGAAACAAAATCAAATTTAATATTTTTCGGCCTTGTAAAATTGGGCATAACCACTAATCCTATTAACCAAATAATTATCATGAACGGCATAACGCTCCAAAATAATGAACGCCAACCATATAGACTTAATAAGAACCCAGCTAAAGTTGGTCCAATCGCTGGGCCAAAAGACACCACTAATGATGAAATTCCCATAATCGTGCCTCTCTTTTCGGGTGGGTAAATCATCACCAAAGTAATCATCTGAAAGGAAATTAATAAGCCACCAGCTGCTGCTTGAACCAATCTAGCAAACAAAACCAGCCAAAAGTTATTCGCAATTCCTCCCACAAAAGTCGCTAAAATAAACGATCCAATAATCGTTAAGAAGAATGGTCTGTTACGAAATTTTTCAAATAAATTTGCCGACAAAGGGGTAATAATTCCCACAACTAAAGTATATCCAGTGGTTAACCATTGGACAATTGCTAATGGCTGGTGCATTTGCCTTGTAATAACGGGCAATGCGGTAACCATCATTGTTTGGCTCATCAAGCCAATAAAAGAAGCTACTAACAAAATAGCTGCTAACATAAATCTTTTTCGCGGTGCTAAAGTTTGCATTTTGGTATAAAACACTCCAATCTAAAATAAATGCATATGCAATCTTTTTAAGATTATATGCATGTGCATTTATTTTGTCAATGCTTTATGTTTAGTACATTCAATTCACAGTATAGTTATCAGACAAGTAAAAAACGAAAAACCAGCTCCCAACCTCTGTAATTTGAGATTGAAAACTGGTTGCATTAGAAAACTATTTAAATTAAAGCAAATAAGAAATCAAACGTTGCTAAAGCAAAAATTATAAATGCCAAGTCAGCATAAATCTTCAGCGCTTTATTTGAAGTATTTTTTAAGTCAACTGCACTAAACAGTAGAATGGTACTGGCTATCAAAGCGACTATTCTCCGAGCATTTGGATCTTTAATGAAAAAAGAAACAATCAGAATCATAAACCCAACAATTGTTTTAATAATACCAACTCGATCAGCGTCCATTTAAATTTCTCCTTGGAAAACTCAATCAATCCTTCAGTACATCACTATTCTATCAAAATTGAAATTACAATTATAGAATTTTGATTTTGTTGACCGGTTAGTCAAAAAAGATGTAAATAAAGTCTTTGTCACCACCAAAGTTTGAATACACAGCAATAACCTTATAATCATCCCCGAATTCATCTAAATCGGCTAAGACCTCAGCTGTTAGTCTTTCATTGTCATAATTGTAGATCCTTATAATTTCATTCCTCACCTCAAAAAGAAAGGTCTAGCCACGCGTCGCTTCGTAACTAGACCGAGGGAGTGTTTTAGTTGTTATCCCGACTGTTTTCTATCTCATTATGCCTCCGAAACTGACTCATTACCAATGAGTGATTTCAGCAACCTATTATTAGCCTTAGTTGGAAATGCACCAACTTCATAAAGTGCAATAGTGTTGGGATTTAATCCAGTCAATTCAGCTAAACTACGTTGCGATAGCCCTACTTTAGTACGATATTGCTTTAACTCTTGAGGTGACACCAGCCCCTTTCATCCCGATATTGTTGGCAAGCTATTTCGGCAGCTTGGTCGTCCAGTTTCTTATCGGGTATAATTTCATTGGTGTCGCTATCGAAAAGAGTTGGTGCTGTTGCGGTTACGGTGTACTCATGTTCATTGATGGTGTAAGTTGTCGTGAAGTTCTTTTGGAACGCCTTCGGCATAAATTCCTTTTCGTTGGTGACGAGATCGTGGCGTTGACAAGGATTACCCCACGAGTGTGGGAAAAAGTAGCTGCACTTGCTGAATCAGCATTCAACACAGAGGATTACCCCACGAGTGTGGGAAAAAGATGAAGAAAACGTTGATTTACCGGTCTTTTGAAAGCACGCCCAGATACTTCACATCGTAATCATCACCTTCAAGCAAAGCCCGCCAATTTTGAATATTTCCAAGTAAGCAGTCCGTGTCTTCTGGACCGAAATTCAAAACTTCATCCATGATGAAAGCTTCTTTAGTGGTGGACTGAGCGGCGTTACCAGCTCGGTCGTAAAGGTCATCCCAATGTTTGTTACGAAACAGCGGGCATAATCCACTATTTTGCACTTTCAAGTTTCAGTTTAGAACATTATCAGCTACAACTTTACCAAAATTACCATCGACACCATTGATTGTAATTTTTCTCATCATTATGCCCTAATTATCTTTAGAGTGACGAGCACCAATCTGAAAATCTTCATTATGCGCAAACATATAAGCAACCGTTAAAGGTTTAGAACCCGTCAGTTTCTCAAAATCATCGGTATGTTCTGCCATCTTTCCCTCACGGATAGCCTGACCAAATGTTACCATTCCATCTGAGGAAAATGGCGCTTCAGATCCTTCTTTAAATTGACCATCCGTTGTCCGAGGCACACCCATCGCATCAAAGATTGCATAGTTTTCTTCATCGGATACTTCTTGATAACTTACATTATTACCTGTTTGTTCATTACCAATTCTTATAAAATCACTAATAGTCATTAATTCAGGTCCATTAATATTTAAAATTTGGCGATGCATATCACTAGCTAACAAGGCATATGCCACTGCTTTAGCACAGTCTTTCCTAGAAATATAGGCCATTTTACCTGCCCCTTGATTATTTTTTAACACTCCACTTGTTTTTACATACGTAAAGTAATTAGTAATCATTGCTTCGGCATATTGCGAATTTCTCAAAAAAATATAGTCTAAGCCTGAATCCTTAATGTAGTTTTCCGTATAGATATGGTCTATATTTTCTTTGCTTGGATTAGTTGGATCATCTGCGTTAACCAAAGAAGTATAGATAATCTTTTTAACTCCCGCTTCTTTAGCAGCATCAATTACATTTTTATGAGCATTCTGACGCTTACTGCCAACAAACGGCATTGAAATTAATGCTAAAACGTCCCCACCATGAAACTTTTCTGCTAATCCATCCACCTTACTAAAGTCGGTTTGGCGCACTGTTACCCCCATGCTCTTGTACTTATCTAAGGTTTTTTGATCATATCCACAAAAAACCAAATCTTGAATTTGAGCTAATTCTAAAAGGTCCGTTGCTGCTTGTGAACCAAGATTACCACCGACACCCGTTAAAATTAATTTAGTCATAAAATCACCTTCTATATTTATTTTCACTTTTAGTTTATGTGATTTCATTAACAACCTCAAACATGAAATAACTATACAGATATAGGTATTACCTATACCGCAATAAAGTGTTTTTGAATTTCTGTAATCCCTACTTTCTTCCAAGCTAGAACAATACTATAAACATGAGGAGAATCAACAATTTTAACTAACTTTATTCCTTCTTCTTTAAGCATTAACTCATATGTCTTAGGAAAGAACCCTAACAAATTTTCTTGTTTCATATAGAACATTTCACTTTCTATACCATCAACAATTCGGTTAATTTTCAATTTGCCTTGTGACCTTTTTATCATAATATCATATGATTTCCCAATTATTTTAGGAGACAACATTACTAACGGGTAAGATTCAAGTTGAGCCAGTGTCACTTCGTTTACTTTTGCTAGCGGATTGTCTTGTCTTATTCCTATCCAATACTCCCCCCTAGCTAATTCTTTAGTTTCAACGTAAGCGGTGAATAACCGCACGTATTGACAAAAAAAACGGACTAAGTACTTTTTTGACGTGTACTTAGCCCGTTTTTTCGTTGCTATTTATGGCATGCTACTTGAACTTGTTTTGCCCAAGGCAAATA
>DWYX01000010.1 GCA_019118465.1 Candidatus Limosilactobacillus faecipullorum
TTCACCAGATGATAAACGAACAAGTACATACTTTTCTTCCTTACCAAGTAATTGAGCAGAAGCACCAGCTGAACGAGCTAATTGACCACCCTTGCCTGGCTTTAATTCAATGTTGTGAATAACTGTACCAACTGGAATATTCTTTAATGGAAGAGCATTACCAACCTTGATATCAGCATCTGGACCAGATTGAACAGTCATACCAACCTTAAGGCCCTTTGGAGCCAAGATGTATGACTTAGTACCATCAGCATAACCAAGTAAAGCAATGTTTGCAGTCCTGTTTGGATCATATTCAATTGCCTTTACGGTTGCAGGTACATTATCCTTAATCCGCTTGAAGTCAACGATACGGTATTGACGTTTTACACCACCGCCACGGTGACGAACAGTAATGTGACCGTAGCTGTTACGACCAGCCTTGTGCTTCAAAGGAGCCAATAATGACTTTTCTGGAGCTGACTTTGTAATTTCTGCAAAGTCATAACCGTTCATATTACGGCGACCGTTAGTAGTAGGTTTGTACTTACGAATTCCCACTATGTTTTCCTCCTTTTTCTAATGATTAGTTTTCGCTGTCATTAAACAGCTTAATTTCATTTGAGTCGGCAGATAAAGTAACAATAGCCTTACGACGACGTTTAGTGTAACCAACGTAACGGCCTTGACGCTTCTTCTTACCCTTAACATTCATGATGTTTACCTTAACAACCTTAACACCGAAGATTTCTTCAACAGCGTTCTTAACTTGCGTCTTGGTTGCTCGTAAATCAACATCGAATGTGTAACGCTTGTCGTCCATGCCGGCCATTGAAGCTTCAGTGACAACTGGACGTAAAATAATTTCACGTGCTTCCATTATGCGAGCACCTCCTCTACTTGAGAAAGAGCTGACTTAGTGATGACAACCTTTTGAGCGTCAACAACGTTTAAGATGTTAACACCGGCAGGCGTAACAACAGTTGCGTTAGCCAAGTTGCGAGCAGATAAAACAGCGTTCTTATCATCGTCAGTAACAACGATCAGTGCCTTTTCAGCAACCTTCAAGTTGTCTAAGGCAGCTGCAAAATCCTTTGTCTTAGGTGCATCAAAGTTCAGTGAGTCAACAACTACTAAGCTGTCGTCCAGAACCTTTTGAGAAAGGGCTGACTTGATAGCCAGTTGACGAACCTTACGAGGAAGGCTGTACTTGTAGGAACGTGGAGTAGGGCCAAAGACAATACCACCGCCACGGAATTGTGGTGCACGAATTGATCCTTGACGAGCACGACCAGTACCCTTTTGACGCCATGGCTTCTTACCACCACCGCTAACTGCTGAACGATTCTTAACAGCGTGAGTACCTTGACGCAATGAAGCACGTTGACGCAGGATAGCATCAAATTCAGCGTTTTGGTTTGGTTCAACACCAAATACCGCTGCGTTCAGTTCAATGGTGCCGTTTTGGCTACCATCTTGCTTGTACAAATTAACGCTAGTCATTATTTACTTCCTCCTTTCTTATTATTTGTTGTGTTGCTTGCTCAGGCTCTTCTTGGTGTTAGCCTTCACAGAGTTCTTAATAGTAACGTATGACTTGTTAGCACCAGGGACATTACCCTTGATCAGTAATACGTTGTTGTCGAGGTCGACCTTAACAACTTGTAAGTGTTGCATAGTAACCGTCTTGTTACCCATCCGGCCTGGGAGCTTCATACCCTTGAATACCCGGTTAATGATAGCACCCAGAGAACCTGGACGACGGTGGTAACGAGAACCGTGAGCCATAGGACCACGTGATTGGTTGTCCTTGTGAATGTTACCTTGGTAACCATGACCCTTGGTAACACCCGTAACGTCGACAGTTTCACCTTCAGAGAAGACGTCAGCCTTAACTTCGTCTCCAACCTTGACATCCCCTAATTCAGCGTCACGGATTTCACCGATGAAGCGCTTAGGGGTCGTATTTGCTTTTGCTGCATGACCTTGTTCAGGCTTGTTGCTCAAGATTTCGCGCTTGTCGTCAAAACCAAGTTGAACAGCGTTGTAACCATCGTTTTCAACGGTCTTGATTTGCATAACAATGTTTGGGGTTACGTCGATAACAGTAACTGGTACCAATTCACCGTTGTCAGTGAAGACTTGAGTCATACCAACCTTTTTACCTAAGATTCCTTTGGCCATGAGTACACCTCCAATTTAATGTTTTTTGTTTTTAATAAGTAAGAAATAATTACAATTTGATTTCGATGTCAACACCACTTGGCAGATCAAGCTTCATTAATGAGTCAACCGTCTTAGGTGTTGGATCAATAATGTCGATCAAACGCTTGTGGGTCCGCATTTCAAATTGTTCCCGAGACTTCTTGAACTTGTGTGGTGAACGGATAACCGTGTAGATAGTCCGTTCAGTTGGTAACGGGATAGGACCTGAGATTTGAGCACCTGTCCGCTTAGCGGTATCAACAATCTTGTCGGCAGATTGGTCGAGAATACGGTGTTCATAAGCCTTTAACCGAATACGAATCTTTTGTTTTGCCATTATATTCCCTCCTTCGTCAGATTTAAAATTTGACTAGCTCCGCGGAAATTACCGCCACATCCTGTGGCAAAGCGGCCGGGTGTGTCGCAACCTTCCACTTCATCACCTAACTTGACTGAATCAGTAGGGGAAGTGGCTTTCTCGCCCCTGTTGTTCAGCACTTTTACTATCATACAGGAAAGCCTGCTTTAGATCAAGGATTTTCTGAAATTAATTTTTGATTTTCATTTTCTTCTCTTAAAAAAATCATCTTCCAAGATTTTACTCGCAAGATGATTAAAAGCTACTATAATTTTATGCCCGACGCATTGCTTCATCATAATTCTTGGTGCCAACAAAGATTTCGTGAGTGTAAGGGTTAATCCCAAGTTACCTTGAGCGTTTCAAAATAATCGCTAAAACGACAACATTAATTACTAAAGCGAGGATTGCAATCAAGCCCATTGCAACTGGATCAACTGAACTTGGGTGAACAGCTGGGTTCATAAACCATTCTTATATAAGACCGGTAGAATTGCAAATTTCCCTTGATCTTGGAAAAGCGGAAAGACTTGGGCAAACATACTCCAAATTGAAAGAGTGTAGGCACGGTTTTGGATCCTGCCCCTTTGTTCCAAAAGGCAGCCACAACATATCTTGCTGATTCTTTGAGGAATAAATTGCCCACCAACCTGTCATACAGGAAATGTTCAAGATCCCTGCTAGGCCGTTAACAATGTTCCACCAACTACCATAGAGCCAAGATAACCACCATTGAGATTGGCCTTGAGCTAAATGCGATATGCCATTAAAAGCAGATTGAAAATCACTCCCAACCGCAATCAAGATATTGATTGCCACAATTACAAGAAGAAAATCCCGCCGGCTTTTGAGCGCCGGGCAACTTCATTTGCGAGGATTAGTGCAACAAAAACCATTAACCAACCACAGAACTGCCATAAAGCACTATGACCATAGACTTGAAATAACATCTTTCGCCACTCCTCTCCAATAAATATATTTTTATTACATCTATATTATAGATCACAATATATGTAATGAGAGGAGTTAAAATTCGTTAACTAGTTTATAAAGTGACAACTTTAATTTTTTATCGTTTTGGAAACTTTGATAAGGATCAATTTTTTCTTAGAGTAAACTCCATATAATAGTTGAAAATTAACACTAATTCTTATGAATGGAGGTTACAACATGAAAATCCAACGTTTTTACCAACAACATCAAAAAACTATTCTTGGAATCATGACCGGCTTATTAAGTATTGCCTACCTATTTAAGTGGCAGCAAAATTTCTTGCTATTTAATACCCTTTTAGCCCTTGTCGCAATAATTGGGGAAATTCCCCTCTTCCTTCGAGCGACCAGTGCCCTTAAATTTAAATTAGTCTCAATTGAGCTCTTAGTTACAATTGCGGTAATTGGTGCTTTCTTCATCCAAGAGTTTAGCGAGGCGGGAATCGTCGTTTGGTTGTTTTCTTTAGGGAACCTGCTTGAGGAGCTTTCCTTACAGAAAACCCGTCAATCCGTTAAAGAACTTGTTCAACTCGCTCCAAAAGCGGCTTACCGGATTGTGAGCCCCGAGGACCGAAAAGGTGAACTAGTGGCAATTGACGACCTCGACGAAGATGATTATGTCTTGGTTAGGACGGGGGATCAAATTCCAGTCGATGGTGAAGTGGTTAGGGGGAGTGGCTACGTTGACGAAGCCCCGATCACTGGCGAGGCCAAACCCCAAGCTAAAAAAATTGGAAATTCAACTTATGCGGGGACTAACTTAACCGATGGGACCTTAGTAGTTCAAGCTAGTCGGGTGGGTGAAGATACTACTTTTGGTCAACTAATCGAATTAATTGAAGAGGCCCAAGATAGCCAAACCCAAGCCCAACGAAAAATTGACCAATTTGCTAAGTACTATACCCCGATTGTCTTAGTGATTGCCCTCATTGTCTTCATTACTAGTCGACAAATTGAATTAGCCATTACCGTCTTAGTGCTTGGTTGCCCAGGGGCCTTAGTGATTGGGGTTCCCGTTTCAACCGTTGCTGGAATCGGAACTGCCGCCAAAAGTGGTATTTTGGTCAAAGGAGCCACGGTTTTCGAAACCTTCCGCAAGGTTAACTGGCTTGCCTTTGACAAAACCGGTACGATTACTAGTGGTCATCCAGCGGTTACGAAAGTCGTTAACTTAGCCGGCGACGAAAAACTTAATACTCAGTATCTTGTTAGTGTTGAAACAGAGGCTACCCATCCCCTCGCCAAAGCCATCGTCCACCACTTTGCTTCCGCTACCCCCTTTCCAACCGAACAATTTACCACCGTCAAAGGAGCTGGCATTAAAGCTATGATTGCTGGCCACCACGTGCTGGTTGGAAACGAAGAACTAATTCAAGCGGCTGGCATCACTAATTTACCAACGCTTACGCCAACTACCACCCATGTTTTAATGGCGGTTGATAATCCATTGACCCTCGCCCTCGAAATCATGGATCCACTAAAGGAAACAACTCCAGCCGCCATTAAACAACTCCAGTCCCACTACCACCTCGCCCTCTTGACTGGTGACCATCAAGCAGTGGCGGAAGCAACCGTGGCTGGCCTTGATTTTGACGCCATTCATGGGGACCAACTCCCTAAAGATAAGGTTAATTTTATCCAAGCAACCCAGGATAAGGGCCAAAAAGTGGCCTTTATCGGCGACGGGATTAACGATGGTCCAGCATTAGCGACAGCGAAAGTTGGGATCGCCATGGGAAGCGGGAGCGATACGGCAATTGAAACGGCCGACATTGTCCTTCCAACCTCAGATCTTTCTCGCTTACCGATTTTAAATCGAATTGCTAAAGCTACGATGTGGAATATGAATGAAAACATCAGTATTGCTTTGTTAACCGTTTTGTTACTATTCATTGGCCTATTTACAGGTTATATCCACATGGCTTCCGGAATGCTTATCCACGAAGCTAGTATCCTCGTGGTAATTCTAAATAGTTTCCGTTTATTACGTCACTTTTGATCCACGTCAAGGTTTTTTATTAGTTTTAACTTAATAATAGTAAAAAAAGTAAATGGAGGGATCATCATGCAAAAAATCACCATGGCTGTTGACCAATTAACCTGTCCTAGTTGTTTAACTAAGATTCAAACGGCTCTAGATCAACAAACAACCGTTACTTCCAGTAAAGTTCTTTTTAATGCCGGAAAAGTTAAATTAACGGCAACTGACGATGCAAATCCCAATGAATTCAAAAAGATCGTCGAACAACTCGGTTACCCAGTTACTAATCTCAAAGTAAAGGAGCTCGCTTAAAATGATTGATATCGAAAAACTTACCCAAGCCGAACTAGATCGGGCTGACCAAGAACACCATACGCCAACTGCCGGGGCAATGATTAGCCATGTCGTTGCTAACTTGTGGCTTCACCAACTTAAAATTGAACAAGCCACCCTCTTTGTTAAAAAATGTGGAGTTAGTCTTTTCTTAACCCAAGCTGGCCCAGAATGGCAAGCAAAGGAAGCTGACTTTATCCACCGCCTTAACCAAGCCTTAGCCGATGAAGGTGATTTAGTCCCGACCACTAGCCACCAAATCTTGGAATACACAATGTTAAAAGAATCCTTGGGGAATAAATTTAAGCCGGCCCGAGACCAACTCTTTGACCTAATTCAAGATTTTGATACTCAATTAATGTTTATTACGCGGGCAATTGAATTGGCCCAAAAGGAACACCACTATGCGCAAGCAGCCTTATTAGTTGAATTGTACGGTTGGCAAAAAGCCCAAATCCGGCGGGGACAAACAATTCTCGGCCACAACGTTAATGAAGGTTTAGCTAGCGCTGAAGAAGACGATGATGAAGATTAAACAAACAACAAGGGAAGGATCGCCAATGGCAAAAGAACTTTGTGTCCAGTTAGTGCCCCTCTTTAATCAACTTCCACTAGCCGATCAAGAACAGATTGAAGCTCTGTTAAAGCAAGCCGAGCATCCCCGGGGTGAAATCGTTTTGGATCCACTTTCGAAACCACAATTAATTATCGTGGCAAAAGGAAAATTGCGGATGGAAACCTTGGCTAGTGATGGCACCAAACAAGTGAACCAAATTATTGGCGCTGGTGATTATGCCGGAACCGAATGGCTTTTTGGTGAAACTAACCAGGCAACCTACTTAACAGCTGCTCAAAATAGCCTAGTTTGTCACCTCGAAATGGATGATTTTAAAGCTTTGTTAGCAAAGTTACCTACCTTAGCTTACCGTCTCCTTCGCTTCACAATTAATCAAAACCATGCTCTGCAACGCCAAACTTACTACCTTGGATTAACCCGGGTTGAAGAACGGGTGATGGCTTACTTTAATGATCAAAAAATGGACCAACAAAGTTCCGTCATCACCCTCCCCTTTAAATTAGCTGAATTAGCAGCTTATTTGGGAACCACCCCCGAGACCATTTCTCGAACCATTAAACACCTTAGTGACGAAACCAAAATTGAGCAATTAACCAAAGCCAAATACCGGCTTTTAAAAATGGAAAAATAAGGGCAAGCAAACTTAAAAACTAGTATAATTAACTTAATGTGTTACCGTTTTCATAAAGAAGGAGTGCAAAAATGGAAACAATTAAGTTCGGTAAATCTGAAGTTGTCGCTAACCCGCTTGGGCTAGGCACTAACGCCGTTGGGGGTTATAACTTATTCCATCAATTAGCTGATGAAGATGGAAAACAGCTGGTGGAAGCAGCGATTGCCTGCGGCATTAACTTGCTTGATACCGCCTATGTATACGGTTTAGGTCATTCTGAGGAATTGGTCGGTCAGGTCATTAAAAATCACCGGCGGGAAGATTTAGTAGTTGCAACGAAGGGCGCTCACGACTTCTCAACTGGTGAAGAAGTTATCAATAACGATCCCGCTTTTCTTCGTCAACAAGTCGAAAATAGCTTACAGCGACTTCAAACTGATTACTTAGACATTTACTACATTCACTTCCCAGATCATGATACGCCAAAAGCCGAAGCCGTCGGAGCTTTACAACGCTTACGGGAAGAAGGTAAGATCCGGGCGATTGGTGTTTCCAACTTCAGCCTCGCCCAAATCAAAGAAGCGAATGCTGATGGTTACGTTGACGTTGTTGAAGATGAATTTAGCCTATTACATCAAGACCACCTAAATGATGGCATGTTAAATTATCTTCATGATAATCAAATTAGCTTTGTACCTTACTTCCCACTAGCTTCTGGACTCTTAACCGGAAAGTATGACCACCTAGTAACCTTCCCAGATGATGATATTCGAAGCCAAATTGCCGACTTTAAGGAACCCCGGTTCAGCCAAGTCCGCCAAGCAGTTGACCAAATCCGGACAATTGCGAACGCCCATCAGGCTACGGTTGCCCAAGTCGTTCTCGCTTGGTACCTCGCCAACCCACTCATCAGCGCCGTTATCCCTGGGGCCAAGCGGGCATCACAAGTCGAAGCTAACGCCAAGGCAATGGAACTTCAGTTAAGCAAAACTGAATACCAAACCATTGAACAGGCCTTCCAAGGATTCCAAAACACTACTTCTGGAAAATCTTTGAAGGATCCGGATTAGACATCCCACCAAAAAAGTAATAGCTCCAAGCAAAAGTCGCAACCGAGTACCAAAAGCAAGTACAAGGTTGCGACTTTTTTAGTTTATTTCACATTCACCTTTGTCACTTCCCCACTGACAAAAGTCCGGCTTCCTTTGGGGGTGGAAACGACTAGGGCACCATCATCATTGATTTGAGTGGCAGTCCCAAGAATAGTTTCGTGGGCTCCTCGAAGTTCGACTTGCCGTCCGAGGACAAATGAATGCTTACGGTAATTGGTTAAAAATTCCCCACTTGGAAAATCAGTAACTCTCGTTTGAATTGCATCTAATAAGGCAGCCACAAGTCGATTGCGATCAATCATTTCCCCTAATCGCCCTGCTTTTTGGGTCAATTCAGCTGGAAAATTGGTCGTTGAAAGATTCATCCCACAGCCAATTACCACCGTTTGGGCAGATTGGGTTTCTAAATCGGTTACTGCTTCAGTTAAAATCCCAACCACCTTTTTACCGTTACAGTAGACATCGTTGACCCACTTCAATTGAAGGTCAGCTTGCGGGTAAAAACGGTGTAGAACTTGCCAAACGGCTTCGGCAACTCCCGTCGTCAAGAGACCCGGATTTTTTAATGGTGAGATAAGCTGAAAGGCAACTGAGAAATAAAGGCCCGTTCCTGCTGGTGAGTAAAATTGGCGTCCCCGACGCCCATAGCCCGCCGTTTGTCTTTCTGCCAGCCACACCGCTGGTAAGGCAACCTGCCGGTGACTAATGGCAGCCTTAGCTTGATCTTGGGTTGAAGAAAGCTCATTGAAAACCATTACTTGACCAACAAATTTCTGGCAATTATTCTGAATCACCGGCGTCGCCAATTTGCTAGTCCCTAAGTAGGTATACCCCTTTGATGGCTGTCCTTGAATTTCAAAGCCCGCTTTTCGTAAGACCTGGATTGCTTTCCAAATACTCTCGCGACTAATTTGAAGCCGAGTCGCTAATTCACTACCGATAATTGCCCGGTTAGGTTGCTTTAAAAATTCTGCAAGAACTTTTTCTCGTGTGGTTGCCATATGGCATCCCCTCCGTTAATACATTATTTAATTAAACTGATGGGACAGGATTTTTCGTAGTCGCCTAGCAACCATCACACTTAAACTGGCTTTAATAACATCACCAGGCAAAAAAACCATTTCAGCAATCAAAGCCTTACTAAAACCAAAGTGGAAAATAGTTGCTAACCAGATAATTTCGCAAAGATTAATCCAGAGCACTCCAAAAAGGAAAAGAACTAACCATTCCCGCCACCATCTTGCTCGCCACCAGGTTAATTTTAACACGCTCCCAATCATTAGTGGGGTCACTAACCAACTTAGGATTGCCCCACCAGTTGGACCAACAAAACTTGCGAGGCCACCATTGCCACCTGAAAGAAAGGGAAAACCAAGCGCCACTAAAACTAGGAATAGAGCAACTGCAAGGATTCCCCGCTTCGGTCCTAATAACTCACCCGCCAACATAATCCCAAAATTTTGTAAAATAATTGGGACTGGCAAAAAGCCAACTGGGATTCCTGGAAAAAGGCCTAACACAATAATCAAAGTAATCATGATTGCAGTCATCGTGATTGAGCGGATTGAATTTGTTTTCATTTGATCTTCCCTTCTTCTTTTGTAACCCATTTTATTATATAAGGGTTACAATAAATTTAAAAGAAAAAGTGGTTGCAGTTCAGCCACTTTAACATCCATAACTAGATAAGGTGAACACCCTTATCAACGTAGATTACGTCACCAACGACCCCAGTGCTGAGATCACTCATCAAGAAGGCACAGGTACCCCCGATTTCATCTAAAGTAACGCTCTTCCCGTCAGTCGTCCGGTTTTGAGATTCCTTCAAGAGATCGCTGTGACCCTTAATTCCAGTAACCGCTAAGGTCTTCATGGCACCAGCTGAGATCGCGTTAACCCGGATGCCGTTAGCTCCCATGTCACGGGCAAGGTAACGAACGTTGGCTTCAAGCGCCGCCTTAGCAACTCCCATGACGTTGTAGTTAGGAATTGCCCGTTCAGAACCGAAGTAAGTTAAGGTCACAATACTTGCAGGGTTCTTCAAGAGGGCTTGTTTTTCGGCTTCCTTAGCAACTGCCAATAAGGAGTAGGCCGAAACATCTTGAGCTAAGGCATAACCTTCCCGAGAAACGTTAGTGATGGAACCGCCCAATTCTTCCTTCTTGGCGTATGCAATGGCGTGAACTAAGCCATCCAATTGGCCAAACCGTTCCTTGATCGCGGTAATGGCGGCAATGATGCTTTCATCACTCGCAACATCACATTCAATTAAGCGATCATCATCATTAACCAACTTGGCAACACTCTTCTTAAGCCGTTCGTTTTGGTAAGTGTAAATTAATTCCGCCCCTTGAGCGGCCATGACTTGAGCACAGCCCCATGCGATTGAACGTTGGTTGGCAACTCCCATTACCAAAATCTTTTTTCCTGCTAATAAATTTTCCATGGTTCCCCCTGTTAAAATTTCCGATAACGTTCGCGGCGCCGCGCAATTAATTCAGCTGGCGTCAGCGTTTCTAACTGTTTCAACTGCTTGTCTAAAATTAAGTCAACTTTACTGATAACCGCCTGGTGATCATCCGGTTCTTCGATAATGCCCTCGATAATCTTTTGCTTTAACAAAGCTTGCGGTGTCAACTGCATTAACTCAGCAGCTTCATCTGCCCGGCGGCTATCTTTCCATAAAATTGACGCAAAGCCTTCTGGTGAAAGAATGGAGTAAGTACTGCGTTCGAGCATCCAAACTTCATCCCCGGCTGAAAGAGCCAAGGCCCCACCGCTACCACCTTCACCTAAAATTACGGTAATCATTGGAACTGGAAGCTGGCTGATGGTCAACAGGTTTTGGGCAATTGCCGCTCCTTGACCATTTTCTTCTGCCGTTTGCCCGGGATAAGCTCCCGGCGTATTAACGAAACAAATAATTGGTCGGTGAAAATGAGCAGCTTGCTTCATTAACCGCAAAGCCTTCCGATAACCACTTGGACTCGGACAACCGAAGTGGGTCGCCATCTTTTCTTCCGGTGTGGTCCCCCGGTGAGTGGCAATTACCGTTACTGGTCGGCTATGAAAATAACCCATCCCACCAATAATAGCTGGATCATCGCCACCCAAGCGATCCCCATGTTGTTCAAAGAAGTCAGTAATTAGGCCATTAATTAACTCGTGACCCGAAATTTTATTATCACTCCGGGCAGCGGCCACAATTTCAGCAGCCGTTAATTTATTAGTCATCTTGCCGCCCTCCTAACCGTAATAATTGGTGTAAGGTTTGCTTTTCGACTTGCCGGGAAATGATTTGGTCAATAAAGCCATGTCGCAAAACGTTCTCCGCTTGTTGCAAATCATGAGCAATTTGTTCGTGAGTGGTTTGCTCAATCACCCGCCGACCAGCAAAACCAACCAAGGCGTGCGGTTCAGCTAATGTAAGGTCTGCTTGCATAGCAAAACTAGCCGTAACCCCGCCAGTCGTTGGATCAGTTAGCACCACGATTGATAGCAAACCGGCCCGATGATGTTCAGCTAAGGCCGTGCTGACCTTTTGCATCTGCATTAAGGAATGGATTCCTTCCTGCATTCGGGCCCCACCGGAAGCTGTGAAGATAACAACTGGACGTCTAGCTTGCGTTGCCGCTTCAACTAAGCGGGTTAATTTTTCACCAGTCGTTGAACCAAGTGACCCCATTATAAAAGTTGGATCCATAATTGCTAAGTTAAATACAACTTTCTCAATCTTGGCTTCGCCCGTTAAAACTGAATCATTTAACCCGGTTGCTACTTGCGCTTTAGCAAGTTTAGCTTGGTAGCCAGGAAAACCAAGGGGATCTGTTGGCTTCAAGTCACTAAACAAGGGCTTAAAATCATCAACTAACCACCCCAACCGCTTTTGGGCGCTAATCCGAAAACCATAACCGCAATTTGGGCAAGTTTGGTATTCATCCATTTGTTGAGCGGTAAAAACGGTTTGGCAAATTGGGCACCGGCGGTAAATGCCATCCGGAACCCGTTCATCTGCCCGGGGATCCGTTTTAACCAGATGATCACTTAACGTATTTGATTTTTCGTAAAGTTTCATTTCATTCTCCTTTACTCACCGGTTAATTAGCTAAGCACTCTGCGTTTTTTTAGCTGTAATTTCAGCCTGTAGGCGTGGTAAGATGGCTTGTTCCAAATAGTTGGTTGTTGCCTTCCCTGCCAAGAAGCCGGTATCAGCTAAAATTCGTAAGTGGAAAGCCTGATTAGTATAAATTCCCTTAATTACCATTTCTTTAAGCAGCCGCTGCTCTTTAGCAATCGCAACTTCTCGGCTTGACCCAAGGGCTACCACTTTAGCAATCATCGAATCATAGAAAGGACTAATCGTTGCTCCTGGATAAAGAGCCGTATCAATCCGCATCCCCAAATTTCCTACTGGCAAGTAGAGATCTTTGACTTGTCCTGTGCTTGGCCGGAAGTTATTTGCCGGATCTTCGGCATTAATTCGGCATTCAATCGCATGCCCTTGAGGGATTAATTGATCCTGGGTAACCCCAAGCGGCTTTCCGGCTGCAACTTCAACTTGGAGTTGAACAAGGTCCACCCCAGTTACCATTTCAGTAACGGTATGTTCCACCTGGATTCGGGTGTTCATTTCCATGAAGTAGAAATGATGATCTTGATCCATCAAGAACTCCAAAGTCCCAGTATTTAAATAGTGGAGAGCGTGAACAGCCTTGATAGCGATCGCCCCAAGTTCAGCCCTTTCAGCTGGACTAATCAAAACACACGGGCTTTCTTCAATAACCTTTTGCTTACTCCGTTGCAAAGAACAGTCACGTTCAGGAAAATACACCGCGTTTCCTTGAGCGTCCCCAAAGACTTGCACTTCGATGTGCTTAACATGCTCCAGAATTTTTTCCAGGTACATCCGTCCATCACTAAAGGAAACCAGAGCTTCTTGTTGGGCTTGGGGAAAGGCTTCTTTTAATTCAGCTTCGTCATTAACCCGCCGAATTCCTTTTCCGCCACCACCAGCAGCGGCTTTGATAAGAACAGGGTAGCCAAGTTGGCTCGCAACCTGACAAGCTTCTTCAACCGAGTTAACATCGCCATCGCTCCCGGGAATTACGGGAACCCCGGCCTGCTTCATTTGTTCTCTGGCATGTTCCTTATTCCCCATCAAATCAATGGTTTCTGGTTTTGGGCCAATAAAGGTTAGGCCACAAGACTCACACAAGCGAGCAAATTCCGTATTTTCAGATAAGAAACCATACCCTGGATGAATGGCTTCTGCCCCGGTACCAATTGCGGCTGCCAGGATGTTTTTCATGTTCAAGTAGGAATCCTTGGCTTTCGGGCCCCCAACGCAAACTGCTTCGTCTGCCAACTGAACGTGGAGACTTTCCCGGTCGGCGGTTGAGTAGATTGCCACGGCCGTAATTCCCATTTCTTTCAGGGTGCGAATAATCCGTACCGCAATCTCACCCCGATTAGCGACTAAGACCTTCTTAAACATTCAATTCACCTACCCAATCATAAAGGTGAGTTCCGCCGTGCAAGCGCGCTTACCATCAACAGTGGCAACTGCCTTACCAATACCAATTGAACCCTTCACCTTTTCAAGTTCGACCTTCAAGACCATTTGATCACCTGGCCGCACAACCCGCCGGAATTCAGCGCTCTTGATACCACCAAAATAAGCCGTCTTGCCTTTAAATTCTGGTTGACTTAACAAAGCAATCGCACCGGTTTGGGCTAATGATTCGACGATGAGTGCTCCAGGCAATACCGGATTGTTTGGAAAGTGACCATTAAAAACCGTTTCATTGATCGTGACGTTGCGCCGGGCAATTGCATATTGCCCTGGTTCAACTTCATCAACCCGATCAATTAAAATCATTGGGTACCGGTGTGGTAAAATCTTTTGAATTTGGGTAATGTCTAAATCCTTTAACATTTAGTTCCCCTTTCTAGGCTGGTTCAACTTCAAAAAGTAGTTGATCAACTTCAACTAATTGTTCATCCTCAACCGCAATTTGCTTAACCGTCCCTTTAACATCACTCTTGATTTCCGTCATCATCTTCATGGCTTCAATCACACAAACGACTTGGCCCACCTTCACTTGATCACCAACTTGAATGTAAGGTTTAGCCCCCGGCTTTGGTTGGAGATAAACCGTTCCAACTAAAGGTGCCGTAATACTATTCGTTGTTGGCTGAGCGGTTTTTGAAGCCAGTTGAGTAGGCGTCGTGGTCGGTACAGAAGCAACTGCTGAAACTGGCGCTTCCTTAGTTTCCTTTGGCCGCGCATTCTTATTCTTACTGAGGTAAAGGTGGAAATCGCCGTCATTCAATTCAAATTCCCGAGTATCACCATCTTCAAAAGCCTGCATAATTTTTTCAAGTGTTTCAACTTTCATGCTTAACTAATCCTCCTCCCAACGCTTAAGCGCTAGTACGGCATTGTGACCACCAAAACCGAAGGAATTACTAATCGCGTAATGACTTTCGTGGTTTTGGTTTTCACTGTTTACTAAGGTAACTGGGCATTCTGGATCTTGAACTTCACAACCAGCATTTGGTGGTAAGACCCCTTCTCGGAGACCTGCTGCTGTTAAGACCGCTTCGATTGCTCCAGCCGCTCCAAGGAGGTGACCAGTCATCCCCTTCGTGGAACTTACTAAGACGTCATGATCGCCGAAGACTTGCCGAATCGCTTTGGATTCACCTGAATCGTTAGCAACCGTAGCCGTCCCATGAGCGTTAACGTAGTCAACATCTGTTGGCTTAATACCCGCTTCTGCAATTGCAAGCCGCATTGCCCGGGCCGCTTCAACTCCGGCTGGATCTGGTGACGTAATGTGGTAAGCGTCTGAAGTGGTTCCGTAACCAACCACTTCGCCAAGAATCTTAGCCCCACGTGTCTTCGCATGGTCGTAGGCTTCCAGGATCAAAGTCCCGGCCCCCTCACCAAGGACAAAACCATTCCGGTCCTTATCAAATGGCCGCGAAGCCTTCATTGGATCTTCCGTCGTTGATAGGGCCGTTAAGGCAGCAAACCCAGCGATTCCAATTTCGTTAACGGAGGCTTCTGCCCCACCAGTGATCATTACTTGGGCCCGTCCTTCCTTGATTTGGCGGAAAGCTTCCCCAATCGCATTCGTCGCACTGGCGCAGGCCGTAACGATCGTTGTGCTAATGTTTTTAGCATTAAAGTGGATCGAAAGGTTCCCAGCAGCCATGTTGGCAATTGACATTGGGACGAAAAATGGAGAAACCCGCTTTGGTCCCTTATCATGCATCTTGATGATTTGTTCTTGGATGGTCGTTAAACCACCAATCCCGGAACCATAGATCACTCCAAGATCTTCTGCCTTAGTGTTTTCTTCCGTGATACCGGCCATTTCCATGGCTTCGATGGCCGTTTGCATTGCATATTGGGAGTAAAGGTCCATCCGCTTGGCCGTCTTCTTACCAACTACAGCTGCAGGATCAAAATCATCAATTTCCCCAGCAACACTGATCCCAGTTTGCGAATTATCAAACTTTGAAATTGGTTTGATGCCGACCTTGCCAGCTAAGCTGTTTTGGGTAAAGACTTCAAAACCATTTCCGTTGGCGGCAATGGCACCCATCCCAGTAATTACAACTCGTGTCATTTGTAACTCCTTTTCTTTGATAACTCGCCTTACATCGTCATTCCACCATCGACAACGATTGTTTGACCAGTTACATAATCATTTTCAACTAAGAACCGGGCCGTTTGGGCAATTTCATCTGGTTGGCCTAAGCGGTGAAGCGGTATTTCCGTCAAAATTTGATCCTTAACCTTATCACTCAAAGCTTGGGTCATGGCACTATCAACCATCCCCGGTGCAATTGCGTTTACCCGGATTCCTCGCATGGCGCCTTCACGGGCGACCGTCTTAGTAAAACCAACTAAACCAGCCTTAGCGGCAGCGTAATTAGCTTGACCAGCATTGCCGTGTAACCCAACCACGCTGGCCATGTTAATAATGACGCCTCCCCGTTGCTTAACCATTGGTTTAAAAAGGGCTTGGGTTAACATCATTGGCCCCATTAAGTCCGTTGATAAAACGGCGTGGAAGTCTTCTGGTTTCATCCCCAAAAGTAACTTATCCCGGTTGACCCCCGCATTATTAACGAGGATTTGAATCGGACCAAACTTTTCTTGGGCTGCTTTAGCTAAAGTTTGCGCACCAGCCGGTGAACTTAAATCGCCACTGACATAAGCATATTCACCTTCTAATTGCGCTTTAACTTCTGGAGCTAATTCTTCACTCCGTCCGTTTAAAATGACCTTGGCACCGCCTTTAAGAAAGTTTTTGGCAATTGCCAAACCGATTCCCCGGGTACTCCCAGTCACTAAAGCGACTTTATTCGTCAGTTCCATTTTCTACCTCCGTCACAAATGCTTGATATTCAGCTAAATTACTAATGTGGTAGTGCTTTAAATCTGGCACGATAACTTGGGCAAAACTGGTTAGCGTCTTCCCCGGGCCTAATTCTAAGGTGGCATCTAAGTTCGTAAGCGTTGTAAGCTTTTTAAGTCCCGCTCCAAAGTGGGTTGGAACTGCTAATTGCTTAGCCAAAATTGTCTTCATACTTGATGCCGCAAACGGTTCTTCCGTCGTATTGCTGATCACGGGAACCTGAGGATCTTGAACTGGCACCGCCTTCAAGCGTTCAACCATTTGGTCCCGCGCTGGATTGAATAAGGCAGTATGGAAAGCCCCACTAACGGGCAATTCAATTGCTCGCCGAGCTACCTTCGTGGCCTTGACTTGGTCACTTGCAGCTTTTACGCCAGCAACCGTTCCCCCAATTACCACTTGTTTCGGGGTGTTGTAATTGGCAATTGAAACCAAGTTGCCATCTACTGTGACCTGATCACAAATTGCTTCAACTGCTTCAACATCTGGCTTCAAAAGCGCGGCCATCGCAGAAGGCGTTTCATCAGCAACTGCTTGCATGTACCGGGCCCGGTCAGCTAAGAGGGCCATCCCATTCTTAAATTCCAAACCTTGGCTGGCAAGTAAGGCGGCATATTCCCCAAGAGAAAGACCAATCATACCGCCGACTTGTAAGTTAAGGTCCCGCATCAACATCTTGTAAAGGCCGTAACTAACGGCTACCAAAGCTGGTTGCACGTTTTTGGTCTGCTCAAGTGCGCCATTTTCATTCTTCATGATTGGCAGCAGGTCCATCCCAACCGCTTCACTAGCTTCCTGAATCGTGCTAGCAAAAAGGGGATCCGCCATTAGGTCGATCCCCATTCCCGGCCGCTGGGCGCCCTGGCCGCTAAATAAAATTCCGAATTTCATTACTTAGCTGCTAATTGCTTTTCAACAAAGTCAACAACGTCTTGGATCGTCGTAACCCCTTCGTCAACGTCCAATTCGATATCAAACTTATCTTCCAATTCGTTCATGATTTCAAAAACATCAAGGGAGTCAGCGTTAAGGTCATCCTTGATCTTAGCATCTAAGGTAATCTTATCCTTTTCAACGTCAAGTTCTTCAGCTGCGATGTCTTGAACAGTGTTAAAAATTTCTTCTTTAGTCATAATTAAAATTCCTCTCTTTATTTCAATGATTATTAGTATTTCAAAATGATAGTTGCTGCCGTGAGACCCCCACCAAAACCGCTTAAGACGATTGTTTCACCACGCTTAAGCTGGCCGTTTTCGATTACTTCGTTTAACAGTAAGGGCTCACTCGCAGCCGCGGTATTCCCCACGCGATCAATATTTTGGGAAAACTTTGCTAACGGTTGACCAAGGCGTTTAGCAACTTGGCGAATAATCCGTGAGTTAGCTTGATGTAATAAAAAGTGATCAACAGCCGTTACCGGAACTTTCGCTTGAGCTAAAGCCCGGTTAATTGAAGCTGGCACCTCGTGAGTTGCAAATTTATAGACCGCCCGACCATCCATTTGTAAAGGGGTAAGTCCAGTCAACGGCCGTGGTGCCTTTTTTGTGACCGATGTTTGCCCAGCCGTTAGCCGGGATCCTTGTTGACCATCTGTCATTAGGTCAAACCCAAGGAAACCTACTGGTTCATCGCTTGCTTCAACCAAAACTGCCCCAGCCCCATCTCCAAAGAGGACCGCCGTCGTTCGATCTTGCCAATCCAAAATCTTCGACATTGTTTCAGCCCCAATTACTAAAATTCGTTGGAACTGCGGACTTTGGAGCATTTGATTAGCAACCGTCAAGGCATCTACAAAGCCGGTACAAGCAGCCGACAGATCAAAAGCGGCGGCCTTAGTTGCCCCGAGGCGCCCTTGAACAGTCGCCGCCGTTGATGGCATCAGGGCTTCTGGCGTCATCGTGGCAACGATAATCAAGTCTAAGCTCGTTGGATCCCACTTAGCCCGCTCTAGGGCTTGTTTAGCAGCCCGCGTGGCCAAATCTGCCGTGTTTTCACCATCGCTTAGATGACGGGCTTTAATCCCAGTTCGACTAGTAATCCATTCATTGCTGGTATCTAACCACGCCGTTAAGTCTTGATTAGTAACAACATGCTTGGGAACGGCTTGACCGCTAGTAACAATTTTTAGGTTTCTTTTCATCCTGCTACTCGTGTTCTTCTACAAATTGTTCCAGGTTTGCGAGCGCTTTGCGGACAACCTTCAACTCTTGGTCATTCATCCCATCAAGGAACTTAGCCACCATCATATTGTGGAAAGCCCGGTGTGCCCGGTAGAGGACCCGACCTTTTTTCGTTAGATATAAACGAACGACCCGGCGATCTTGATCTTCACGAACTCGCTTAACATAACCCTTTTTCACCAACCGATCGGCAGTTGCCGTCATGGTCCCGGGAGTTAAGTGAAGTTTCTTCGCTACCGCTGAAGCAGTTTGGTGGTTGTACATACTAATAGCATCAATTGCATGCATTTCCTTAATCGTCAAATCTGAGAAAGTACTTTTTCGTAACTCATGCTCTTCAATCCACATAATGCCCCCGTAGGTCTTAATCAAGGCCTGGTTAATTTCTTGGTAATCCCGGTTCTCGTTCATATGCATTCTCCTTTCAATTCTTTGTTAATCCAAATAATTTGACTATTCAAAATACATTATAAGCGATAACCGTTCGTGCATTGTCGCATAACCTTCAAATCCTGGAAACGACTCTTCTAAATTTTTGCTTCCCGATCAGCAACAAAGAAGACCAGCTTAGCGGTACATACCCGCTTACCATCAACCGTTGCGACCGCGTCAACTTGGCCCATGTTTGACCGGACCTTTTCCATTTCGATGGTCAAGGTTAAAACATCTCCCGGCCGGACCATTTGGCGAAAGCGCGCGTTATGAATTGCCCCGAGATATGCCGTCTTCTTATAAAACTTTGGGGATTTGAGAATCAGAATCGATGCCGCTTGGGCAAGCGCCTCAATAATTAAAACCCCTGGCATAACCGGATTATTTGGAAAGTGACCTTGGAAGAAGCGTTCGTTAATCGTTACGTTCTTTCTTGCCACTACCTTTTGGTCAGCGACCAATTCATCTACCGCATCAATGTAGCAGATGGGATACCGGTTCGGAATTAAATCCATCACTTCTTGGGCAGTCATTACTGGCACATTCGTCACCTACCTTCCAAAAAAGTATTTCGAGTATCAAAATATCCGATGTTCGAATTATATGCAAAAAGTATTTTGGTTGTCAAATTATTTTTCTAACAAAATTTCTAAAAAGATTGATTTTTTGTTATTTTGAATCCTCAAAATATCTCACTTAATCCCTTGATGTAAAAAGAAAAATCTTGCAGCATCACTTTGTGAAATTAAACAAAAAAAGACCGCAATTTTTTTGCGATCTTGATTAAGCACAGTAATTTTTTCAACAACAATCGTCTTAAATTGTTACAATTACCCCAGTTTGATCAACAGCAAGTTCGTGCAGTGGTGCTGTGAGATTTACTTGGAGTAAACGATTTTGGAAGGCCGGAATCAGTTTGGGTTCAATTAAGGTCATCACCGTCGGCCCAGCCCCACTCAAATACGTTGCAACTGCTCCGACTTCATGACCAATTTGGCGAATCTTGGTCAATTCGGGAACTAATTTTGCCCGGGCCGCTTCGTGGAATTGATCGCCTTCAATCAAGGCCCCTAACATTTCGTACTGCTGACTAAATAAGGCGGCGACCAAAGCATTGGCAGCACTACTCCCTTGAACAGCCGTTGAACGTTCAATTTTCGTTGGTAAAATTGAACGGGAAGTACTGGTTGCTAAATTATACTTGGGAACATATGCCAAGAAAGCAAACGGTGGGGTTGGTGCTCTAAAAGTGATAAATTGATCCCTTAGGTTTGTTCCAATCACCACTCCACCAAGGATGGCGGGAGCAACATTATCGGGATGCCCTTCGATTTGAGCCGCTAATTGGACCTTTGCCATTGGTGAAAGTTTTAAATCTGCTAGTTGATTGGCTAATTCTATTCCCGCCACAATCGCCGTTGATGAAGAACCGAGACCATGGGCAAGCGGAATTTTACTTTGAACCAATAAATGGTGAGGCGTTAAATCTGGAACCAATGTTAATGCTGCTTTAATAATTAAATTTTGTTCATTATGTGGAACGTGTGGCAAATCATGTTCAACTTCCCAAGTTGAGGTTGGTTCTAAAACTGCCAGATTTAAATATTCGTTTAGGGCAACTCCAATTGAATCAAAACCGGGGCCAAAATTGGCTGAAGATGCCGGGACTCTAATTTGCATGATTCCCGCCCCCTAATTTATTACGCGGTACGCACAATGTAGCTGAATCGTACCTAAATCCCTCAAAGCTAGCTCTAACTGATTAAGCTGGGCTTTACTCATCCGGTGGGTAATAATCATTACCCGGGCTTTTCCTTGAGCACTAGCCTTTTGGACAATCTGAGAAAAACTAGCGTTCAATTCCGCCATAATGGTCGTTAACTTTTGCATCTCTCCGGGTTGGTCAGGCAAAGTTAGGCTTAGGTAGTAACAGTCCTTAACTGTTGCTACATCCGCAAATGGTAACGGGTGGGAATAGCCATTGAAGGAATTCCCATTCGTCTTCAAGATCATGTTCTTCGTTACCGTCGTAATATCTGATAAGACACTATTAGCGGTTGGCAAGCCACCGGCTCCGGGCCCATAAAACAAAGTATCACCAACGGCCTTCCCCGTAACCATCACGGCATTATTTTCGTTATTAATCTGGGCTAAGGGATGATGAACGTTAACAAGTGCCGGGGCAACTTCCACAAAGATTCCTTGATCTACTAAACGTGCGACCCCAACTAACTTTAAGGTATAGCCAAAAGCTGACGCCTGTTGTACATCAACTTGATCGATTTGATCAATTCCCGTAATTTTAAATTGGTCAACCGCAACGTTCGTTCCAAACGCAAATCGGGTTAAAATCGCCATCTTATAGCCGGCATCTTTCCCCTGAACATCATTCGTTGGATCGGCTTCAGCAAAACCAAGTTCTTGGGCCTGCTTTAAGGCATCCGCATACGAACGATTTGTCTGACTCATTTGCGTTAAAATATAATTCGTAGTTCCGTTAACAATCCCCTTAACCTCAGTAATTTGGTCCGCAGCAAAACTATTAGCAATCGTCCGGAGAATTGGAATTCCACCCGCGACACTCGCTTCATACATCAAATCACAATGATTTCGCTTGGCCAAATCAATTAACTCTTGCCCCGCCGTGGCAATTAAATCCTTATTCGCCGTAACCACGTGTTTGTGGGCTTGAAGCAATCGTTCAATGACCTCTTTAGCTGGATGAATCCCACCCATTACTTCGACGACAATCTTAATTTCCGGATCATCTAACAGTTCATTAAGGTCCGTTGTCAGGTGAACTAAATTAGCGACATCTTGGTGTTTTTTGGGGTTTCGGACGACTACTGTTTTAACAACTAACTGGCGACCCGTCACCGCTGAAATTTTGGCAGCATGCTTTTGCACCATCGCTAAAACACCGCTCCCAACTGTTCCGAGGCCCACCATTCCAAGCTTTAATTCATTCATCTTGCTCACCTTCCTTTAACTGTTTTTTAACCATTTTATAAATAATACCACATCGTTATCTAATTTGGGGTATAATAAACAAAAATGTTGTTAACGAAAGGAGCCCCTTATGAAATTTCGTAGTACTCGCAACGTTACGGCTCAGGCCACGACTGCCCCAGAGGCAATCATTCAAGGGTTGGCCGAAGATGGTGGTTTATTCGTCCCTGTTGCTTTTCCTCAGCCAAACTATGACCTTGCAAGCTTAATTCAGCAACCTTACCAACTAATTGCCAAACAAGTTTTACGCTGGTTTTTTAACGAATTAAGTGGTCTCGACGTCGCGGTCACCAAAGCCTACGGTTCTCAGTGGGATACACCAACAATCACGCCCTTAACCAAACAGGTAGCGGGTAATTATTACCTTGAACTGTTTCATGGGCCAACCTTAGCCTTTAAGGATGTGGCCTTGCAAGCTCTGCCCCAACTAATGGGTTTAGCTAAGCAACAAGTCCACAACCAAAATGAAACAATCATCCTAACTGCCACGTCTGGTGATACCGGGACAGCCGCCCTCCGAGGTTTTCAAAACGTTGTGGGAACTCAGGTGGTCGTTTTTTATCCCCAAGATGGGATTAGTCCAATTCAAAAACTCCAAATGTTAGGACAAACCGGGAACAATCTTCACGTTGTTGGGATTAAAGGGAATTTTGACCAAGCCCAAACAAGAGTCAAACAAATCTTTAATGATCCCCAAGTTCGCCAACACCTTGCCCAACAAAAGCAACAATTTTCTTCGGCTAATTCGATGAATATAGGCCGGCTCATTCCCCAAATAACTTATTACTTTGCGGCTTATGGCCAATTAGTCCACCAAGGAGCGATCAAGGTGGGCGACAAAATTACCTTTAGCGTTCCGACCGGTAATTTTGGGGACATTTTGGCAGGTTACTATGCTAAAAAGCTCGGCTTACCAATTCACAAATTAATCTGTGCTTCCAATGTGAACCACGTCTTAACCGACTTTTTCCAAACCGGGACTTATGATCGCCAACGAGAATTCCAGGTTACAAATGCTCCTTCGATGGATATTTTGGTGTCATCCAATCTTGAGCGGTTACTTTTTGATGCTTATCATCAAGACGCTGAAGCTATTAATAAGCTAATGCAGCAATTGCAAAGCCAAGGATATTATCAAGTTACCCCGCAAGTTCATGAATGGTTAAGCCAAACCTTTGCGGCTGGTTACGCTAATCCCGACCAGGTAGAAGCGGAAATCCAGCGAGTTTATGAACAGGCTAACTACTTAATTGATCCCCATACAGCAGTTGGTTCCTTCGTTACTCATCAATACCAAACCCAAACCAATGACCACCATCCGTGCGTCATCTTAGCAACCGCCAGCCCATATAAATTTCCTGAAACAGTCCTTGGGGCTATCAATTCACAAGCGAAAAATCCGAGTGGGCTAGCCGCCATTGAAGCCCTTGCTAAATTTGATTCAAGTTCCTTGACAGCCGGCGTCAAGGAGCTCTTCGCTGATCAACCCCACTCCCAATTAACGATCGCCCCTACGGAAATGACGAATACGGTGCTGAATTTAGTTTAAAATTGAAAAACCACTAATTTGGAACGAAACAAATTAGTGGTTTTATTTTTCATAATCGGAAATATTTTAATAAACGGTCACCCGGCGTTTTAGATACAAGCCAAAAGACCCCATAACCGACCAATACCCCAAGTGTGTTGGTAATTACATCATCAATATCAGCGACCCGGTGGTTACCAACTAAGAGGTCGCTAACAAACTGTGCACTCTCAATGATCGCCCCTGGAATCAAGGCAATTAAAAGTAATTGCCAACTTTTGAGTCGTGGTCGCCAACAGTAGACATAGCAACCTAACGGAATGGTCATAACGATATTGGCTAAAAACTCGGGATCAATATTTTGAAGGGGACGCAAGTTGTATGGCACCCCGTGAAAATACATCAGCGGCTTATACGAATCTGGCATTTGTGGTCCAACTGGCGTAAAAACCAGCCAACAAAGGACTAGCAAGTAAACCAAACACGAATAAACGGTTATATTCTGCCAAAATTTTCGGTTAAGCTGCCGGAAAGTATGATAGTAACAGCTTAGCAAAATAATAATCGCAATTATAACTGGATACCATTTCAATCCCAAAATTATCAACATCCCCCACGTAAAATTAACGTTCTTAGCTTACCGCATTCTCCCTTACCTGCCAAGTAAACTAACTATCTTGAAGAACTTGACTGGCAAGCTGACTAATTTCATGAAACTCACTTGCAAAGGTACTCCCCTTCAAATAAATTAAGTTCAAAGGGTGCTGTAAAGGAAAACCCGGCAGAGCAATTTCAAATAAGCTTTGCTCGGCCAGTTCAACTTTAACCAGGGCCCGATACATAAAGCTAATCCCCAAATCTTGTTTCAAACTTTCAATAATTGCTAAGGGACTACTCAAGGCTAAACTCTGCTTAAAGTCGCTTAAACTGGCGTTGTGAGCTGCTAACCAGCTGGTTAAAATTTCCCTGGTTCCGGAGCCCAGTTCTCGCACTAAAAGCAAATGATCAAAAATTGTGGTTAACGATGGTTGCGAAATTAGGTGGCCACTTATCCCGGCAAAAGCTGCATTGCCAATCGGCTCAGCCGCAAATTCTTGCCGTTCAAAATTCCCCTCAATCAAAGCCACGGAAAGTTGACCAGTTAAAAGTTGGGCGGATAGTTCCGCTGTATTACCAATCGTCACCGTCACTTGATGATCACTCGCAATAATCTTCTTCAATAATCGAGGCAAAAGAAAGGCCGCTAATGAACGGGTAACCCCTAATTTCAATGGTGGCGTTTGCCCATTTCGCAAGTAATTTAGGACTGCTTGATTATCACGTTTCAATCGATTAGCATATGAAACTAATTCTTTGGCAGCCGGAGTCAAGGTAATCCGTCGTCCTTGATGGCTTAACAATGGTAACTTAAGGTCGACTTCTAGACTTGCTAACTGCTGAGAAATGGCGGGTTGGGAAATAAACAAGACTTTCGCAGCTGCAGTGAGCGAACCAGTTTGGGCTACGACAGCTAAGGTTTCAATCCGGTGATCGAGAAAATGATCCATCTTTCTCCCCCCCTTAATAAATTTTACTTATGTACAAGAAAGAAATTATAATTTTTATTTATCATTCTACCATGTTAAATTTGAGATGTATCAAAATTTGGGAGGAAGAAAATTGAAAAAAATCTTGAATGGTCGCTTTGCAGTGGCCACCATCTTAACCTTAATCTGTTCACTAGTTGGGAGCTACTTAGCAAATCTCCCCTACTTAAAAGTAATTGGAGCCCTCGTGATTGCCCTGCTCCTCGGGATGGTGATGCAAGTTGGGCGCCCAGCCCTCGATTACAGTCGGCCAGGCATTGGCCTGATCGCCAATAAATTCTTACGAGCCGGGATTATCCTCCTTGGTTTCAAGTTAAATCTGATTGCTTTGGCACAAGCCGGAATCAAAACGATTGCCTTGGCCATTGTTGTGGTTACCTTCACGATCACCGTCACCTATCAATTGGCCCGAAAATTGGGCGTTGATCGCCACCTTGCGATCTTAACGGCGAGTGGGACCGGAATTTGTGGAGCCGCTGCTGTAATGGGAATTTCTTCCCAACTGCACGAAAGCAACGACCCCGCAAGCAAGCTCCGTCATCAAGAAAACGAAGTGGTTGCCGTTGCGATCGTTGCTATCCTGGGGACCCTTTTCACCTTAGTTGACATTTCTATCCGGCCTTTGATTCATATGACAGCCGTTCAATTTGGGGTTATGACTGGCGGAAGTCTTCATGAAATCGCTCATGCCGTTGCCGCTGGAAGTGCTGGTGGCCCGATTAGTCTCGATACCGCCATTATCACTAAACTTTCCCGAGTCCTCTTACTGGCCCCAGCCGCAATCATAATTGGAATCTGGTACCAACGGAAAGCTCAACAAAGTACCAACGGTGAAAAGCAACCCGTCCCGATTCCTTGGTTCATGGTTGGCTTTATCCTTGCCAGTGTTATCGGTACCTTTGTCCCCGGTTTAGCCGCTTTCGTTCCTAGCTTAGTTAAATTAGCCTACCTCTTACTTGGAATGGCCATGGCTGCCTTAGGAATGAACGTTAACTTCAATGTCCTCTTTACTCGTGGGAAAGAAGCCCTCTTAGCTGCCAGTATTTCTTCAGTCCTCTTACTGGTCCTCGTAATCACAGCGGCGAAGTTGTTCTTCTAAAAGACAGAAGAGGTTCGGAAAAAGCCGCTAATAAAGATTAAGTTGCGGTGAGCTAGACAAGTTTCCTGTTGTCCGCAAACCCATGCAAGGCCAAGTAGGGTAGTATTAACTGCAAGGCAGTCAATATCCACTTGGCTACCGTAGCCAAATTATCGTTAGTAGCTTGTCTAATCCGGCTCCACTAGGATCTCCCTCTAGATAAGAGTAAGATTCCTAGTGGAGCCTTTTTGCTTACGACAAGATCCAGATATCTGTATAACAGAAATCCTCTCAAAGTTGTGTCGGCCACGTTCCAACCTTCAAATAGTGGCCTTATTAGTTTCTTTTCAGCCTCCTTTCGTCTCTGAATATTACTCAGAAACCCAAGTCGTCGAGAAGGCTTTCTCCCTATCTCTCTTCATAAATATCCGCCAATGGTTGCCGAACCTTGGGCTTAATTGGTTGATCACGGTAACCAAAACTGACCATGACCGCAATTTGCCAATGCTTAGGATCCATGATTTGATGATCGGCTAAGAACTGGTTCATTTGTGGATAGTTAAAGCCTTCAATTGGGCAGGTATCAATCCCTAATTCAGTAGCGGCCGTCATCATGTTTGTCATGGCGATATAAGCTTGACGAGCGGCCCAGTCAAACCGTTCTTTAGGGGTTCGAATATTTAAATCCCGTTCCTGGAAAACCTTAAAGTGCTGAGACTGGGGACTGTCTGGCGAATAAGGCTTTTGCTTAACATCCTTTACCAAGTGCTGGATGTAGTCCGCATTATAAGTAACATCTTTACGAGCTAAGATTAATAAGATCTTGTCCGCCCCATCAAGACTGTTAATTGCCCCCCAGGAAAATGGGCGAATCGCATCCTTGAGCTTCTCGTCTTTTAGCAAAACAAATCGCCAGGGTTCATAACCAAATGAACTTGGGGATAAGCGACCAACTTGAAGAATCGTCTGCCAGTCCTCATCACTAATGTGCTTATTAGGATCAAATTTTTTCGTTGCGTATCGTTGGTTAGCAATTTTAAAAACATGTTCACGAGTTTCAGCTGAAGCCATTTTTATCACCTCTTAGTCATGATTATATCATGGACTAACCAGGTTTCCCGCCATTTAAAATTTCATGTATCTGTCAAGGTTTTGGGGGCAACCCGTATATATGCACTTTTAGAGTCTTAAATTTTTTACCAATTGACCAAGTGGTCTACTTGTTGCTTCATCCAGATAAATCCGTCCTTGTTTAGCTCCACAAGAAG
>DWYX01000002.1 GCA_019118465.1 Candidatus Limosilactobacillus faecipullorum
CTGGTAGCTCGTCGGGCTCATAACCCGGAGGTCGTTGGTTCAAATCCAGCCCCCGCAATTTTGGTCCATTGGTCTAGTTGGTTTAGGACGCATCCCTGTCACGGATGAGATCGCGGGTTCGAGTCCCGCATGGACCGCTAATAAAAAACTTAGGAGTTTGATTGCTCCTAAGTTTTTTTTATTATTCAGCTAAATGGTATTGATCAAAGAAGTATTGATTACGTGGGTTAGGCTCGCCATATTGGCGGAGAGGGTCATAACTTGGGCTATCTAACCATTCACTTAAGTCCCCTGCGGATTGCCACCAAGTCATTAAAACCGTTGTTCCAGGATCATCTTTCCGTTCCGTTAGATAGCCGGTTAATAATTTTGCGCCGTGAGGATTAGCAATTGTATCGTCAAGAATCTCGCTGGCCCATTTCCGGAATAGTTTCCGTTCCTTCCAACTAAGAGTAAAGGATTGGTAATTCAAAAAGCCTCGAAAATCATCTTCACCAACTGCATGTAAAGGCTTAAGGCGAATTGGAGCAGCGAAAACTGATTGCTTGCCGGAGAAATCAAATAAGGTATATTTACCAGCGATCCGGGAACTGCCGTAGAGCCGTAGTAACCGTTCTGGTTTTAATTCAGTTTCTTTATCCCGTAAGAAGTCTAGTGATCCAAGAGCATAACTAATTTCTGATAACATGATTGTCACTTCCTTAACCTTATTATACGTCTTAATATAAATTGCGCGATAGAAAATTACATTATCATGCGATTTCATTTTTAGAGATTGATAATTAAATAAAATTAATTAGTAACTTCTCAGACTTAGGGTGAGTAGATGTAAAATAACTTTCGCATATCATTAAAA
Source organism: Candidatus Limosilactobacillus faecipullorum (assembly GCA_019118465.1). Classification (GTDB taxonomy): domain Bacteria; phylum Bacillota; class Bacilli; order Lactobacillales; family Lactobacillaceae; genus Limosilactobacillus; species Limosilactobacillus faecipullorum. The sequence goes on from DWYX01000002.1 coordinate 857, forward strand.
ACGCTTAAAATCGTATTTTTAATATGCTTACAAAAAGTAAATAATTTGCAAAAGAGAGGTTTTATTTATCGGATTAATAGCATATAATGGAATTGAAAGATAGATGAAGTCCAGATTTTCAAAAAGGGGGCAGCTCAAATGGTAACACTTTACACATCACCAAGTTGTACATCTTGTCGGAAAGCACGGGCATGGTTAAAGCAACACAATATTCCATACGTAGAGCGGAATGTATTTTCAGACCCGTTGAGTTTAGCCGAAATTAAGACGATTCTCCGGATGACTGAAAATGGAACAGAAGATATCATCTCTAAGCGTTCCAAGGCATATCAATCTTTGAAGATTGACCTTGATGAACTACCAATGACGAAGTTATACGAATTAATTGCTAAGACGCCAGGATTATTACGGCGGCCAATTATTATCGATGACAAGCGGATGCAAATTGGTTATAACGAAGATGAAATTCGGCGTTTCCTACCACGGAAAGTACGGGCAATGGAATTAGCTGAAGCCCAACGGCGGGCAAATATGATTTAATATTCTAAGCAGTCAAAGTAGGTGGAAGCTCTAAGATGAGATTTCACCTGCTTTTTTTGCAGTTTAGGCCGAAATTCGGTAAAATAGAGAGGATTTAAATTTTACGGAGTTGGGAGGAACTAGCGAATGGAAAGTAAACGAATCGATGAAAATACCATTCAAGTTCTGATAAACCAAGACGACTTGATTCAACGGGGGATCTCAATCCCGGACTTGATGAATAATCAGGATAAAATTGAGACCTTCTTTTACCAAATTTTAGATGAAGTCGATGTTGACCATGATTTTGATCATGATAGTGCGCTAACCTTCCAGGCAAGACCGATGCGGAATAATGGATTAGAGCTGCTAATTAAAAGGGTAAACCAAGAAGGTGATGTTGATTTACCACAGGCAATTAAAGATCAGCTTCAAGGTTATGATGAAAATCAAAGTTTGGATGAACAGCAAGATGATGTTGAAGTAGCTTTAGCTGATCCAACGGTCGATAAGTATGAACAAGTGGTTAAGCTAGGTAACTTTGAAGATTTAGTTGAATTAGCTCAACAGCTTGATACCCTAAATTTAGTAACGGATCTCTATCGCTTTGAGGGAGACTATTATTTAGTTCTTACCTTTATGAATGATGGAACCTTAACCGCTGGTGAAATCCGTGATCGGATGGCGGTTGTAAATGAATTTGCCCAACCGGCTAATATTTCAAAGATCTTTTTAGCCGAACATGGTAAACAGATTATGGATCAAACGGCAATTGAATTAGTAAGGCATTATTTTAATTAAAAAACTGAGGTGAAACCTTCGCGTTGGTGCTTCCTCAATTTTTAGCTTTTTGACAAATAAAAAATGCAAATTCATCTTTTTTACGTATATAAATAGTAGGAGGGATGAAATGAAAATTGCAATCAGTCAAAAAGGAATTTTAACGTTAGCACCAAATGCAATTCGGGGGCAGCGGTATTGGTGTCCCGATTGTGGTCAGCTAGTCCGGATTTGCCGTGGAAAGGCTAAACAAGCCTATTTTGCTCACCAAAATAATCGTCAACATGGTCAGGGAGAAACTAATGAGCACCAAGTTGGCAAGGCGCAAATGCTTAAATGGGCGCAAAGCCGAGGTTGGCAGGTCGATTTAGAGCATTATTATCCGCAGATTAAGCAACGGGCGGACTTATTATTAAAACGATCAAATCTGCAAGTGGTGATCGAGTTTCAATGTAGTAATCTTGGGTTAAAACGCTTGGTTGAACGAAACCGGGGGTATGCTCAAATTGGCATTAAACCAATCTGGATTTTGGGGAGTCCCTACCGTCACCGGCTCCAAGCAAAACGACAAGCTCAGTTTACCTATCTTGACCAGCAAAAGCCGACGATTTACTTTTGGGATTATCAAGAAGCGAGGTTGATTAAAATGCGCGGCTGGATTTTTCCTAAACCAAAAGTAAACCTGCATCAAGTCAGTCGGGATGTTTATGGTTGTCAGTTTAACTTTGGAAAGAACCAAGCTTTGCGACAAATTACAGCTCAGACTTACCAAGCAGGGCATGATTTAAGTACTTGTCCCCTGGTCGCCCATTGTCGAGAAACAAACTGGCCATTGTTAACCGAACCTTTATTTTATTGGCATCTTCGTCAACTACTCTTGCTTGAGCAATTTCGACTAGGGAGGGTTTGGCAACTTCAAGAATGGTTGAGGTGGGTTAACTTTAATTCATCTTGGTTACCATTACCCTGTTTAACTAATCAACAACGGCAACTAGTTCATCAACAGCTAATTTGGGCTTGGACAAGGCAATTGTTATCGGCTAAGATCTTAAAATTGGATCAACGAAGGCTTATTTATTGGCATTTACCAAATTGGTTTTCTAATTATGAAGCCAAATTAAGGGCTATGAAGCGGATAAAATAAAGAAAGAGCGGGAAGAAATTTCTTTCCGCTCTTTATTTGAATGAATTCAGATAATCCGAAATGAATGGTGTTGCTTCCCTAAGTTATCAGCAAAAGTTTGAGGATCTTGATTAGGCTGTAATTGACCATTTTGAAGACATTCTAGTAAACTGTCGTAATCAAAATCGTTAATCATTACCCCATATTCGGGTTCATTAGTATCAAAGACGACTGCCGTTGCCGTCCGAATTACTTTGAGTTCGTTGGCCATTTTTTGGTCAGCTAGAAAGGCTTTCCGAGCTAGTGCAGATTTGCGATCGGTTAAAAACATTTCAAGATCCAAACCAACTTTGTTAGCGACCATGGTAGCTAACTCTAAAGAGTAAGTCTGTTTTTGATTTATTAACTCTGTTTGAAGTTGTAAAAGGTATTTTCGCCCACGCTTTCCACCTTGAAAAAGGGCAGCCTTAAAGTCCAGGCTAATTTGGTAAAGAAGCTCAGAAACCCTTTGCTGGTGGCTAGTTGATAATCCATACCGGTGAAGGGTATCTTGAATTGTGTACAAGTTAATTAGCGGGATGAATTGATAGTTGAATTTAGTTTTCGCTAGATCATGATCAATCCGCATTACATCTTGTTCACAACGGTAACATTTCATCCCTAACGGATTGACGAAGAGATGGATTTCAATCACAGATGGCTCCTCCAATCGTTAGATAGTTTCTGCAATTATTTTGGCAAAGTCAATCAAATTTGTAAAGTAATGTGTTTCTAATTGACAGCAATTTTTCTAATGCTCGAATTATCCTAGTTCGATCGGGCTTTTTGACCGTCTTAAATGGCGGGGGTATGCTAAAATATAATTTAGTATTAAATAGAAAGTAGGAAGGCTAATGGTTGAAGACTGGCAACACTTTTTATTACCTTATCAACAGGCTGTCAATGAATTAAAGGTTAAGTTGCGGGGAATGCGGAAACAATTTGAGGATCAAGCGCAACACTCACCAATTGAATTTGTTACTGGCCGGGTAAAACCAGTTGATAGCATTAAGGAAAAAATGGTTCGCCGCCATGTCCAAGAAGACCGATTGGAACAGGACATGCAAGATATCGCCGGGGTGCGGATTATGTGCCAATTTGTTGAAGATATCTATGTTGTGGTCGATTTGCTCCGTGAACGGGGGGATATGACGATTCTTGAAGAACGCGACTATGTAACGAACGTCAAGCCAAGCGGCTATCGTTCTTACCACATTGTGATTGAATACCCCGTTCAATTAACAACCGGTGAAAAAAAGATTTTAGCTGAAATCCAAATTCGGACTTTAGCAATGAATTTCTGGGCAACAATCGAACATTCACTCAATTATAAATACGGCGGAACCTTCCCTGACGATGTCAAGGATCGTTTGCAAAGAGCAGCTACGGCGGCCTTTAAACTTGATCAAGAAATGTCAGAAATTAGGGAAGAGATCCAAGAGGCCCAGACAATTTTTTCATATAATCGCCAACCGGCCCCTAAGTTAACAGAACCAAAGCAGGAGGAAAATGATGAAAGTCGCGATCTATAATTCGGGTACCCAAGAATCCAAACGTCTGAAGCGGATGATTATGCAAGGGCTTGCCAAAGAAAATATCCCCTATGATGAGGAGCGCCCAGAGTTGGTAATCTCAATCGGTGGGGATGGGACTTTACTTTCAGCTTTTAATCATTATGAGGATCAACTTGATCAGATTCGCTTTGTGGGGATGCATACTGGGCACCTTGGTTTTTACACTGACTGGCGGACGTTTGAAGTTTTTGATTTAATTGAAAGCTTGAAAGCGGATACTGGTCAATCAGTTTCGTATCCCTTACTCGATATTGATGCTAAGTATTCTGACGGAACGCATCAGAAGTTCATTGCTCTTAATGAATCAACGATTAAAGACACGCTAAAAACGATGGTTTGTGATGTCTACGTTAATTCTGAACTCTTTGAACGCTTTCGGGGGGATGGTCTTTGTATTTCCACGCCAACTGGTTCAACTGCTTATAACAAGTCGGTTGGTGGAGCGATCATGGATCCGAAGATTATTGGGTTCCAGTTAAGTGAAATGGCCTCCTTAAATAACCGGGTATTCCGGACCCTGGGTTCACCGATTATTTTTGGAGCTGATGCGGTTTTGACCTTGCGGTTAGATGATGACTCAACGGCGGTTTTAAGTTGTGACCGCACCCAGATTGAATTAGGGCAAGTTCGCCATCTCACGGAATTAACTTATTCGGTTGCTAAACAACAGATTCACTTTGCTAAGTATCAACACACCGATTTCTGGCGGCGCGTTAAGGCTTCCTTCATTGGGGGTGAAGCATGAGATTCACTTGGACTTACCAGGGGACTGTTCCACGCAAGTTAAGACGGGTTTTAAAGTCATTAGGAGTAACTTCCTCTCTTATTAAGGTGGCCATCTTTCACGGTGGCCGTCTTTTGTTGAATGGCGAAACCGCTTGGGCAATTGCTAATGTTCAACCTGGGGATGAGGTTGGGATTGAAGTTCCGGATGAACAAGCTAATGACCGCGTGACCCCATGTGATTTACCCTTTGAGATTGCTTATGAAGACCAAGATTTTTTGGTTGTTAATAAGGCAGCGGGAGTGGCAACCGTTCCCGCTCATAACGTTCCTGTTCAAGATAGTTTAGTTAACCGGGTTAAAGCTTATTATCAACGGCAAGGTTATCCCAACCAAGTAACCCATGTTGCAACCCGGTTGGATCGGGACACCAGTGGTTTAGTCATTTTTCCCAAGCACCGGTTTGCCCATGCTGTTTTGGATCGCCAATTAAAGGCCCACCAAATCAAAAAAGAATACTTAGCAGTGGTGAGGGGAGAAGTTGCTAGTCATGGTTACTTGGATGCGCCTATCCAGCGGGATCCGGAATCATTTGTTAAGCGGATGATTGGTCCCGAAGGTAAAGTTTCCGTTACTGAATACTGGCGCCAGACAATGACCTCCACGGCTAGCTTAATTAAGATTCGCTTGCATACCGGGCGGACTCATCAAATTCGCTGTCACTTTAGTTGGCGGGGGAATCCTTTGTTTGGGGATGAAATGTATGGTGGTGATTGTACACCAATCGCTCGCCAAGCCCTCCATTGTCAACAAATCAGTTTCTTCAGTCCTTTTTTAAACCAAACAATTACCTTAAAGGCGGCTTTGCCTGAAGATATGGAAAGCTTGATTGAGAATTTAGGATTGAAATAGAAGAGGTTAGAAAGAAATAAATTAAGCCATCAATCTGAAAGGTTGGAACGTAGCCGACACAACTTTGAACTTCCATTCTTCACGATGTTCAGAATGGTAATTTCAAAGCTTGGTCTTATCGTGAGCAGACAAGCTACTTACGATAATTTGGCTACTTAACCTTGATTGATGGCTTTTACAATATGATCAAATTTATTTGGCAACCATGCCGGAAGTGGTGAAATTGATGTTGGCGAATAAAATGAGCTTACATCAAGCGTGAGTTTTGAAGCACAAAATCATCTCCACCACGTTTCCCGACTCAAGGCTGCGACATTCTTTTCATCTTCAATTTGATACTGAGGAACCCTTATTAACTGATTACCACTTCTTAACACAAACTGGTTCTGGACTTGGCACGTCCTTTTGCAGGAGAGTTAACTTCCCAGTTTGGGCGTCCCGCTTGTAGAGGGATAAGTTGTCTGTATTTTGATTTGCGGCAACAAGGTATTCTTCCGTGGTACTTAATTCAAAGTCCCGTGGGAAGTCACCTTCCGTGCTGATGGATTGGATGTGTTCAACAGTACCGTCAGCTTGAACGGCAAAGACAGCTAGCGTGTTTTCTCCCCGGTTAGAAGTGTAGATGAACTTTCCATCTTTAGTCATGTGAATTGCGGCCGCTCCATTGTGACTAGTCCAGTCAGCTGGGATCGTCTTGATCGTTTGAACGTGGTCAAAGGTCCCGTTTTCGGCACTGTATTTCAAAACTTCCAATTTGCTGGAAAGTTCACCAAGTAGGTATGCAAACTTGCCATCGGGAGAGAAAGTGATGTGCCGGGAACCAAAGCCGGCTTCTGATTGGTAACGAGACTTAGCCGTTAATTTACCATCGTCAGACAAGTCATAAACTACGACGAGGTCCATCCCAAGATCGCAAACTACCAAACGGTGGTCTGGGGTCAAATCAGCGAAGTGAGGGTGGGGACTGTCCTGTTCAGGCTCTGGACCAGTTGCCCCTTCGTGATGAACGGTGTCTGTAAGGGTTAATTTCCAATCAGCATCAACCTTGTATACATTGATATCACCAGTATGGTAATTAGCTGAGAATACAAGGTGCTTTTCAGCGTCATATGCCACATAAGCTGGTGGTGAACCAGCGGCTAATGATTGATCGAGCATCGTAGCATGATCATTTTCAATTTGATAAGTTGCAATCCCACCTTCTTTACCGTCTTGCTTAACGGCTGCTACCTTATCGCCGATCACTTGGAGGTAAGATGGCTTTTGGGTTTCTGCAACGACCCAAGGAGTTGATAATTTTTCAGCGTCAGTGTCAAGGGTTACCCCATAAATTCCCTTACTGGTTTTACTGGTGTAAGTCCCAATCATAAACTTTTCAGTCAAAAGAAAGACCTCCTTCTTAAATTACCCCTTAATAATAGCAATAATGTAATCGTTTTGCTAGGGGAAATAAGGGTTCTGAACTTTTGGAATGGTTGCTAAACAAGGTGAAATTAATTAGAATTGAACCATTAGCCTTAAAGTGAGGAGAAAAGTTTTGAAAAAACGGGAATTAGCTGCTCAATGGGTAGCAAAACATGGTGAAATGTTGGCCTGTCCAATCTGTCAAACTACTTTTACTTTGGTCGAAAACCAGAGTATTCGTTGTGCAAACGGTCATCAATGGGATTTTAATCGGGCCGGTTTTGTCCATTTTCTACAAGGTTCAACTGCTCAGAATGGGTATGATCAGGCAATGCTAGCGGCCCGGCGTCGAGTTTTGACGGCAGGTTTATTCAAGCCAATGGTAGAAGCAGTCAATACTTATTTACCTGATAAGCCAATTCGCCTAATTGATGTTGGGACTGGAGAAGGGACTCCCCTAGCCCAGTTAGAAGCGTTGCGCAATCAAGCGGATGATGCTTTGGCGGGTTTTGATATTTCAAAAGCTGGGGTAAACTTAGCAACCCAACTTGATCCGACAAACCTGTTTTTCTGTGTTGCTGACTTGCGCAGGTTGCCCTTTCAAACAGCGAGTTTAGATGCTGTGATTGAACTTTTCTCTCCCGCTGATTATGACGAATTTGACCGGGTTTTAAAGCCAGGGGGAAGGGTTTTGAAAATTATTCCAACGGGAGATTATTTACGTGAGCTCCGGAACTTACTTTATCCCGCTGGCGACCAACACCGCAATTACGATAATCATCTAGTTAAGGAACGGTTCTTAAGGCGATATCCAAACGGAACGGTTATCCCGATTAATTATCGCTTTAAATTAGCACCGGAATTACGGCAGGATTTAGTTGCCATGTCGCCTCTTCACTGGGGAAAGCAAGCCCGCCAGCTTCAAGACGACGATTTAGCCGCTTTAGCTGAAGTTACCGTTGCAGTTGAACTTTTGAAAGCTTAAAAAACAAGTCGCTTAGATTTAGAAAATTGAAAATCCAAAAAATTGGAGTAAAAATTATTGAATTCTTAAAGTATTGTGTTAAAATAATTGGCAGAAATCATTTGGTAAGTGACATCGAACCGTTTCGTTGGTACTTACCAAAGAGCACTTCACTAAAGCAGCGTTTCGCCGTGCCCACACCGAGACCCTGCTTTTTTTGTTTATTAAGGAGAATTTTATGACTAACCATATCGTTTTATTTGAACCTCTTTTTCCCGCAAATACTGGGAATATTGCCCGGACCTGTGCGGGGACGGATACGGTCTTGCATTTAATTAAACCGCTTGGCTTCTCGACTGATGATAAGCATATGAAGCGAGCCGGGCTAGACTATTGGGATAAAGTTAAGGTAGTTTACCATGATGATTTACCATCCTTTATGGACACGGTTCCGGATTTGAAGCAATTATATCTAGTCTCAAAGTTTGCGACCCGGGACTACACTGAGGTTAATTACCGAACTGAAGGGGATCACTACTTTCTCTTTGGCAAGGAAACTACTGGCTTACCAGAACCGTTTATGCGGCAATATCCGGAATTAGCAATTCGGATTCCCCAAGATGATCAGAACATCCGAGCCTTAAACCTTTCAAACAGTGCCGCAATTGTGATTTATGAAGCATTACGTCAACAAGGTTTTCCTAATTTGGCCCGGGTCCACAAATATCCTTACGATAAATTAAAGTAGTTTAAAAAAGGGGCGAAAAAATGGCACGAAAAAAACGCGCAACGCCACGGAAGACCCGCCGTAAAAAAACAAATGACGATCGAATAGAACGTCATTTAGGTGGCTTATTAGTAACCCTCCTTTTGTTAGTGGGGTTGTTTAACCTTGGTCTAATTGGCGGGTTAGTGTTCGGCTTTTTCAAAATTATCGGGGGAAATAGTGCGATTTTCCTCATGATCATCGGGATTTTTCTAGCACTATGGATTACAATCTTTGCCGCAATGCCAAAGTTAAAGGCACGCTTCTATTGGGGCCTTTTAATTTTCTACGCGGGTCTGCTCTTGGTGCTACATGCACAAATGTTCAGTCAGTTAGCGACCCACCATCAATTTACCTTAGTAACCTGGAATAATCTTAACCGGGCGGTCTTTAACGGGGACTCCACAATTCAGATTGGTGGGGGGATGTTAGGAGCCTTTCTTTATTCGGCGAGTTATGTTCTCCTAAACCAAACCGGGACCTTAGTACTTGGTTGGCTATTAATAATTGTGGGGGTGATTGTCTTCTTTCGATTACCTTGGCAAAAGATTTTTCCCCTTTTACAAGGGATCTTTCGGGGTACCAGTAAGTTGGTTAAGGAGACCAAGTTTCAACCCGAAACTAAGCAGCCTCGCACTCATCAGGGTTGGCTGAAGAAGTTAAAGGCAAAACAATCAACTGAGGAAAAGTCACTTCCAGAACCTAAGGCAGCAACCGTAGCTGAGCCGAGTCCGCTTCCAGAGCCGGTCGCTAAGCAACCAGTTCAAAGCCAACCGGCACCAAAGATTAACGTTGCTAGCCAACCGGAACCAGAGAAGGTGGATGAAAAATCAGAAGCTTTTACCACCACTACTCCGGATGATGGTGATTACCAATTACCACCAACAAGCTTATTATCAAGTGTGGCGGCAACTGATCAGTCTTCGGATTTAAAAGCCATTAAGCAAAACACAAAGAAGTTGGCAACGACGCTCGCTTCCTTTGGGGTTGATGCGACGGTTGAAAATGTTAATCTAGGGCCATCAGTTACCGAGTACGAGTTAAAACCAGCAACGGGGGTTAAGGTTGCAAAGATTACCCACCTCGCTGATGATTTAGCTTTAGCGCTTGCGGCTAAGGGGATCCGAATCCAAGCACCAATCCCCGGAAAGTCTTTGGTTGGGATTGAAGTTCCTAATCGGGCACCGGCCACAGTCGGCTTTAAAGATTTAATTGAGGCCATGCCCAAAACCGACCACCCCTTAGAAGTTCCGCTAGGCCGATCAGTTAACGGTCAAGTGGTAACGGCGGATCTGGCTAAGATGCCCCACCTACTAATTGCCGGGGCAACCGGGAGTGGGAAATCGGTCGCAATTAACGTAATATTAACGAGTTTGTTATTACGGACCAAACCAAGTCAGGTGAAATTACTGATGGTGGATCCGAAAAAGGTTGAATTAAGTGTTTATAACCAAATCCCTCAATTACTAAGTCCCGTGGTTTCTGAACCGAAAAAGGCGGCCCGGGCGCTAGCGAAGGTTGTAGCGGAAATGGAACGCCGGTATGAATTATTCGCTCAATTTGGGATTCGGAATATTCAAGGTTTTAATAAACTAGTTCAAGACCACCCGGAAGATGAGCAAGCCCCAATGCCGTTGGTCTTAGTGATTATTGATGAATTGGCGGACTTGATGATGACCGTTTCTAAAGATGTTGAGGATTCGATTGTCCGCATTGCCCAAATGGGGCGGGCTGCTGGAATTCATATGGTGATTGCTACGCAACGACCATCCGTCGACGTTATTACCGGTTTGATTAAGGCAAATGTGCCTTCTCGGATCGCCTTTGCCGTTTCTAGTGGGATTGATTCCCGGACGATTTTAGATGCTAATGGGGCCGAAAAGCTCCTTGGTCGCGGGGATATGCTTTTCCAACCGATTGATAAGAATAAGCCCATTCGGGTCCAAGGGGCCTTTATTTCTGATCAAGATGTTGAAGCAGTGGTTGATTACATCAAGGCTGAACAACCAGCTGAATATGATGATGAAATGGTGGTTACCGATGAAGAAATTCAGCAAGTGGAAGATCAAGCTGATCAAGACCCGTTATTTGAAGAAGCTTTAGCTTTTGTAATCGATCAACAACGGGCTTCTACCTCAATGGTCCAACGACGATTTCGAATTGGTTATAACCGGGCTGCCCGAATCATCGATGATTTGGAGCAACAAGGTTACATCGGTCCTGCAAATGGTGCTAAGCCCCGGGAGGTTTACCCGGACCGGAAAGAATAATAAAGAAAATAGGACCACCAATTATGGTTAAGGGGTAGTTACCCCCGTTTAACTCTCTAAATTGGTGATCCTATTTTTTGAACCTTTTAATTATTAGATCCACCCCAATGCTCCAACCGCGGAGAAGAGAAGGGAACCAAGCATGGCAATTAACATTAGCCAAACCGCAATCATGGTAATTTTTTGAAAGCGGGTCTTTTTCTTTTTTTGCATGCAAATCTTCCTTTTCTATTGTCTAATCTTCCACTTAGTTTAATCAATCTAAGAGTAAATTTCAAACATTCTTGTAAAACGTGGTAGAATTAAGCCGAAACTAAATCTGAATTAAAGTTGTGTATAATATGGAAATTAAAAAAGTCTTAATTGAAATTTTTATCATTGCCGTTTATTGGGGAATTGAGTGGTTAATTGGTCATCTGTTTCACCTCAAAAATTATCACTTTAAGTGGGTTTGGACGTTATTGCTAATGGCAATTGCGGAAGCCAATCTTGGTTTTTACTGGTTTGCTTATCCAGTTATCGTTTGGATGGTCATTGGAATTGGGTTGGTATTTATCCAGTTGGGAGCTCGTAAAGAGTTTATTTACCAACGTTATTGGCCAGCTTTTTGGCGAATTTCATTTTTCTTAGCCTTGCTAGTAAGCATTAGCTCCTTGTTTGCAATGAACCTAGCCATCCCCTAAGTTATGAAAGTGAGTTCATTTGAACTAAAAAAATTATACAAATAAAATTTGCTAATATTAAGTTTTTTGAAAGCGTTATTCATTTTCGGATAGTGCTTTTTTTATTTAGATTTGGTGAATTTAAGAAATTGCGTGGTGAGAAGTGGGGGATTGTGGTAGACTTGACATGTAATCGGAAAAGGAGGTGTCACTTTTGTTCTTGGGTGAATTTAATCACACGATTGATACAAAGGGACGCCTGATTATTCCAGCAAAATTTCGTAATCAATTAGGAGAAAGATTTGTCATTACTCGGGGGATGGATCAGTGTTTGGCTGGCTACCCGCTAAGTGAATGGGAAAAACTCCAAACTAAACTAGCTGCCTTACCGATGACGAAGAAGAATGTCCGTCAATTTGTCCGTTTTCTATACTCAGCGGCATTGGAATGTGAATTTGATAAACAAGGTCGGATTAACTTGTCACCGACTTTAATGAAGTATGCCGGTTTAAGTCAACAATCAGTAATTGTTGGGGTTGCCGCTCACTTTGAAATTTGGGAACCAGCTGCTTGGGAGAAGTATAGTCAACAAGCGGAAGATAATTTTGCGGATGTTGCGGAAAACTTGGATTTTGATTTTTAAGAACTGGAGGAAACGGAATGGAATTTGAACACACCACTGTCCTGTTGCATGAGGCAGTAAATGCATTGGCAATTAAGCCGGATGGGATTTACGCTGATGCAACTTTAGGGGGCGGTGGCCATAGTGGGCTAATTGCTAGTCAATTAGCTAGCACCGGTCATCTCTATTCTTTTGATCAAGACCAAGTGGCAATTAATTATAATCAACACCACTTAGCTAGCCAAATCGAAGCTGGCCAAGTTACTTTAATTAAGGCTAATTTCCGGCAATTAAAGTCTGAATTAGCCAAGCAAGGGATTCATCAAATCGATGGGATTGTCTATGATTTAGGTGTTTCGTCACCTCAATTTGATGATGCCAAACGGGGATTTTCATACCAACACGAAGCTCCCCTAGATATGCGGATGAATCAAGGTCAAGCATTGTCGGCAAAGGAAGTTGTTAACGAGTGGGATTTTAATGAGTTGGTGCGGATTTTAAGCCGCTATGGGGAAGAAAAATTTGCTAAATCGATTGCTCGTGCAATTGAACGGCATCGCCAGGTTGCACCAATCGAAACAACAACCGAGTTAGCAGAAATTGTTAAAGAAGGGATTCCAGCCCGGGCTCGTCGTCATGGTGGTCATCCGGCTAAAAAAAGTTTTCAAGCAATCAGAATTGCCGTTAATGACGAATTAGGGACGCTTGAAAGCTCTTTAGAGCAGGCGTTAGACTTGTTAGCAGTCCACGGACGGATCGCAGTGATTACTTTTCAATCGTTAGAAGATCGCTTGGTTAAAACCATGTTTCGGGAACGGACGTCGTTACCAGAATTACCACCTGGGTTGCCGGTAATTCCAGAAGCGAGCCAGCCGGCGTACCGATTAGTTAATAAAAAGCCGATTTTACCGAGTGAAGAAGAATTGGCAAAGAATCATCGAGCACACAGTGCAAAATTACGGGTAATTGAACGAGTTAAGAAGTAGAATAGGATAGTGGTTTGAATGGATGCAAATACGGCACGTGAATTAAGACAAGTTGAACCTACTCCCCAACCGGAGCAACAACCGGAATTTCACCCGGTTAAAGAAAAAGTCCCAGTTTCAAAGTTTGAGGTTTTACTAGGGATTGTTTGTACAGTGATAGTTGCTTGGATGGTTGTGAGTGTAATTTCATCAAAAATTGCGCTTACTAACGATCAACAACAATTCCAACAAGTCCAAACGAAGATCACAAAAATTAATGGTTCAAATACGAGCATCCAACAAGAAATCGCTGAAGTTACTAGTCAATCTAACTTGCAACGGATTGCCCACAAGTATGGGTTGACTGATGCTAATTCAAGTGTAAGGAACGTTAATAAATGAACGATCAAGAGTCTCCGAAACGAACGGTAAGACAGGAAAAACAGCACAACCATAAGGCGTTTGGCTTTGGCCTATTTATGATTGCGCTTATTTTATTCTCCCTGTTTATCGTTCGTTTTGGCTATATTGCAATTTTTAGAGATGTAAAAAATCATAATTTAAAGCTTGCGGCTCAAAGAATGTATACGAATACACAAATCATCACCGCCAAACGGGGAGCGATTTACGATGCTAACGGGAATGCAATTGCCCAAGATACGAATAGGTATACGCTAGTTGCAGTTTTGAGCCATTCGATGAGGGATACGGATGGAAAACCGCTTTACGTCGTTAACAAGACGAAAACGGCAAATACGCTGGCAAAGTATATCAATATGAAACCCCAGCAAATTAAAAAGTTGTTATCGACGAAAAATGCCTTCCAAGTCCAATTTGGTACTGCTGGGAGCAATCTTTCAGTAGCAACGATGGAAAAAATCAAGGCGGAAAAATTGCCAGGGATCACCTTTACTAAGATCCCGGCTCGGGAATATCCTGAGGGACAATTTGCTAGTCAATTAATCGGTTTAGCAACGGTCAAAACGCCGAAAAATTCAACGCCTCGTTTGGTTGGTCAGATGGGGCTTGAAAATACCTTGAATAAGCTACTGACTGGTAAAAATGGCCTTAAAAAGTCCATCAATGACGTTTACGGAACGCAATTAGCTGATTCGGGTAACTCGGCTAAGCCGGTAAAAAATGGTGATAATATCACTACTACTTTAGATAATAAGGTGCAACATCAACTGGAAACTCTGATGGGCAAAGTCTATGACTATTCGCACCCAACCATGATGACGGCGGTCATTATGGAAGCCAAGACGGGGAAAATTATTGCGGCTACCCAACGCCCGAACTTTAAATCTGAAAATCCGGTTTGGACGAATGCTTTAGTTCAAGATACGTACGAACCGGGATCGACGATGAAGGTTTTAACCCTTGCAGCAGCCATTGATTCTGGTCACTTTAACCCGAATGCTACCTATAATTCAGGGACTTGGACAATTGGCGGCGGTAAAGTTACCGACTGGGTAACCTCTGGTTGGGGATCAATCTCGTATAAGGAAGCCTTCTACCGGTCTAGTAACGTTGTATTTGCCCACATTGAACAAAACATGGGCTCCTCAACCTGGATGAAGTATCTCAAGCGGTTTGGGATGTTTAAACGAGTAAATGTTTACGGGATGGGTGGCGAACAAGCTGGCTATACGAATTTCCGAGGGACCCTCGAACAAACCAATACTTCTTTCGGTCAAGGGATTACGGTTAACGTTATGGAAATGCTTCAAGCGTTTACTGCAATTGGAAATCACGGGAAAATGGTTAAGCCATATTGGATTGAAAAAGTGACAGATTCTAAAACCGGCAAAACCATTGAAAAGACGAAACCACAAGTCGTTGGTCAACCAATCTCAAGCCGAACTGCCAAGCGAGTCTTAAAGTACATGCAAGGGGTAATTTACGATAAAAACGGGACTGGTGGTGCCTACAAGGTTGATGGTTACCGGATTGCTGGTAAGACTGGGACTGCTCAAATTGGGAGCGCTAGCGGATATGAAACTGGGTCAAATGCTTACCTGTATTCTTTTGCCGGTTTTGCGCCAGCTAAGGATCCAAAGTATATTATTTACCTAACGATGCGAAAGCCAAGTAAGGTTAATGGATCGGCAGAAAAAACAATGGCAACCATTACCACACCATTAATTCGAGAACTCTTAGATAAGCAACGGTTGAAGAGCACAAAAGAACAAGGTTTAGTTAAGTTGCCAAACTTAGTGGGGATGACAACCGAAGCGGCCCAAAAAGGACTGACTAATAAGGGCTTACAGCCAGTGGTCCTTGGAAGCGGGACAAAGGTTAAAGCACAATCGGTCAAAGCCGGAAGCTCAATTACGGTTAATAACCGGGTCTTCTTAACAACTGGAGGACAGGTCAAAATGCCGAATTTGACGGGTTGGTCACAAGCTGACGTAAGTTACTTAGCCCAAATTTTAAACCTTAAACTTAAGAGTTCGGGTGGCGGCTATGTGAATGGCCAAAATATCAAGGAAAATACGATTGTCCATGCTGGTCAAACCTTGAAAGTTACGTATAAAGATCAAAGTACTGTTAAATAATTAAACTCATATGAGGAGGAGAAAATGATTATTAATTTGTTGTTGTGGGGTGGAATTGCCTGTTTACTTTCTTTTTTAATTACCTTTCTACTGATGCCCCAATTGATTCAATATTTCCGGGCGAAAAAGGAAGGTCAACAAATTAGGGAAGAAGGGCCAACCTGGCACCAAAAGAAAGCTGGAACACCGACGATGGGGGGCTTACTTTTTATTGTAAGTACTGTTGTTGCGGTTTTGATCGCTGCTTTCGCAACGAACCTCTTAACAAATACGATGTGGGCGTTACTGTTTACCTTAGTGATTTTTGGTTTGATTGGAATGTGGGATGATAGCATTAAGATTTTCCATCACCAAAACGAAGGTTTTAAGCCATGGCAAAAGTTTTTAGCCCAGGTTGTTGCCGCAATGGTCTTTACTGTGATTTACCAACACGAAGGTTTTCAAATGGGCTTTGGAAGTATGAATCTTGGCTGGTTCTACGGTCTGTTCATTGTTTTCTGGATGGTTGGCTTTTCCAATGCCGTTAACCTAACTGACGGATTGGATGGCCTCGTTGATGGTTTAGCTACCGTTTCGTTCTTGGCCTACTTAGTGATTGCGCTAATTCAGGGGCAAGGGGAAATTGCTCTCTTCTGTTTGGGGATGATTGGTGGTTTACTAGGTTTCTTCCGGTATAACCACAAACCAGCTAAGATTTTCATGGGTGACATGGGTTCATTAGCTCTCGGTGGCGCTTTAGCAGCGGTTGCTTTATTACTACACCATGAATGGTCATTGCTGTTAATCGGGATTGTTTATGTAATTGAAACGGCAAGTGTGATTTTACAAGTGGCTTCGTTTAAGACAACCGGGAAGCGGATTTTTAAGATGACACCAATCCACCACTCGTTTGAAATGGATGGGTGGAGTGAATGGAAGATTGATATTGTCTTTTGGTTATTCCAACTTATTATCAGTGTGGCTACAGTTCTGGTGATTGGCTTACGGTAAATAAAAAATTAAATATCGATATTATTATTTACCTTAATCGGTGACAAAATAAAAACGTTTGATCGAATTTCGATGGAGTGGAAAAGAAAATGAAACAAATTACTAAGTACCAAGGGAAAAAGGTTTTAGTTATTGGATTTGGAATTAGTGGGATTAATGCCGCTAAGTTATTGGTAAAGTTAGGCGCCAAGGTAGTTGCTAATGATCAAAAAACACCTACTGATCCAACCGTGATTTCTGATTTAGAAGGTCTTGGGATTAAGACGATTACCGGGGATAATCCCTTATCACTAGCCGACGAAGGCTTTGATTACGTGGTTAAAAATCCGGGAATTCCTTATGATGTACCGTTGGTGGCCAAGTTTGTTGAACTTGGGACCCCGATTATTACGGAAGCTGAATTAGCAGCTGAGATTTTCCCTGGTCATTTAGTGAGTGTTACTGGTAGTAATGGGAAGACGACCACAACGACCTTAATTCAAAAGATGTTAGGCAAGGGGCTTTCTGGAAAAGTTGAATATGCTGGTAACATTGGGGTTTCTTTTTCAAAGGTTGCGGAAAGCCTTTCAACTGATGACACGATTGTCACGGAATTATCGAGTTTCCAATTGCTTGGAGCACCGACCATCCATCCACACATTGCAGTGGTTACTAATATTTTTGAAAACCACCTCGACTACCATAAGACTCGTGAAAACTACATCAACGCAAAATTGAATATTACTCGGAACCAAACGGCTGACGATTACTTAGTAATTAATTGGGACCGCGAAGAATGGCAGAATTTAGCTAAGCGGACCAACGCAACCGTAGTTCCCTTCTCCCGGTTAATGAAGTCTAAGGAAGGGGCTTATGTTAAAAATGGCCAACTTTGCTGGCGGGGCGAAGTAATTATGCCCGTTGATAAAGTTCGCTTAATTGGACCACAAAACGTTGAAAATGCTTTAGCAGCGTTGGCAGTCGCTAAATTAAGTGGTGTTGATAACGAAGCAATTGTTCAAGTTTTGACTACCTTCTCTGGTGTTCGGCACCGTTTGCAATTCGTCTTAGAAGTCAATGATCGCATTTTTTACAATGATTCTAAGTCAACTGATATTGAAGCGACTCAAGTTGCCTTGCAAGGATTTAAGCAACCAGTGATTCTCTTAGCTGGTGGACTTGATCGTGGGTACACTTTTGAACGCTTGGTTCCATACTTTAAGGAACACGTCAAGCATTTAATTGTCTTTGGTGAGTGCAAGGAAAAGATGAAAGCGGCTGGTGAAATGGCCGGGATTCCGGTTACTGAAGCTGAAGATGCGGTGAAGGCCGTACCAGTTGCTTGGCAATTGAGTGAACCAGGTGATGTGATCTTGCTTTCACCGGCGAATGCAAGTTGGGACCAATTCCCTAGCTTTGAAGTTCGGGGTGATAAATTTATTGAAGCGGTTGAACAGGTAACTGGTCAAAAGGAGGAAGCATAATGCGACTGATGGTTTCAGGTGGCGGAACAGGAGGACACATTTATCCTGCCCTGGCCTTAATCGAGCGCTTGAAAGAACTGGATCCAAATACTGAAGTTCTTTATGTCGGGACAACCCGGGGACTTGAAAATCAGATTGTGCCAGCAGCGGGCCTTAAGTTGGTTACGTTACGAACGCAAGGTTTTAAGCGTTCTCTTTCTTTAGAGAACTTCAAGACCCTTTATCTTTTCTTGAAATCAGTCCGGCAAGCCAAAAAGTTAGTTAAGGATTTTAAACCAGACGTCGTACTAGGAACCGGTGGTTACGTAAGCGGAGCTGTTCTTTACGCCGCTGCTCGTTTGCACGTACCAACGGTGATTCATGAACAAAATAGTGTCGTTGGGGTGACTAACAAATTTCTAAGTCGATATGTTGACGAAATTGCAATCGCTTTTGAAGCCGCTAAATCCCAATTCCCGGTAGAAAAGGTAATCTTGGTTGGAAATCCGCGGGCACAACAAGTTGCCTCGCAAACCAAGACGACTTTTAAGTGGTCAGAAATTGGTTTAAAAGATGATTTGCCAACTTTGATGATTTTTGGGGGGAGTCAAGGAGCACCGAAGATTAATCAAAGTGTGGTTGAAGCAATCCCAACCTTTAACAAACGTCCATACCAGGTGATTTTTGCTACGGGTCAAAAACGGTATGAAGATGTGAAAAAGTCCCTAGCAAATGTTGAAGTTGGTCAAAACGTAAAGGTTGTTCCTTATATTGAGGAGATGCCTCAGAAGCTACCCAAAGTGGCAGTTCTGGTTTCTCGAGCAGGTGCAACCACAATTGCAGAAATTACAGCAATTGGTGTGCCAACTGTAATGATTCCAAGTCCATATGTGACGGCTAATCACCAGGTTAAAAATGCCCAAGCGCTTGTTGATAAGGGCGCAGCGCGGATGATTTTAGAAAATGATCTTTCAGGTAAAACCCTATTAACTGCTGTTGATGATTTAATGACAAATCAAGCCTTACGAGATAAAATGGCAAGTAATTCGCAAAAGATTGGCCACCCAACGGCGACGGACGATTTAATTGCTATTTTGAAAAAGGCCCAAGCCGACCATCAAAAGTAAAGTTTATTGGTTAAGCAGAAGAAAGGAGGGACATGATGGCGGATCACTATTCAAAGAATGACCAACACCAGCGGTATAATGAACGCCTGGCAAAGCTTGAAGAGCGAAGTATCCTAGCGCTAAATAGTAGTGCTAAGAAGCGCAAACCACTTTTGAAAAAGCAATTGCCAAATTTGAAGCAGTTTCGTTTAAAGCGGAATTTACAACGAATTATTAGTGTTGTCCTTCCATTTAGCTTAATTCTTTTATTCATGCTTTATATTATTTCACCATTTGCTCGGATTAATCAGGTGGTCGTTTCGGGGAATCATCATTTGACAAACCAAGAAGTTGAACAGGCGACTCAAGTAAAAAATGGTCGTTTTATTTGGGGGAGTATTGCAATGAGCCCAGAACGACTCCAAAAGATTCAAGCCCGTAATGCTCAGATTAAAAACGTTAAAATTATCCTTACAGGGATGCGATCGGTTAATATTCAAATTAAGGAATATGACGTAATCGGCTTGATTAATGTCGGTAATCAGCCCAAGCTATTGTTAAGTAATGGTAAAGTTCGGCCAGTTACTAGTCATCTTGATCAATTCGTTGCTTATGATGGGTTTAAAAATCATTATAAGATTTTGAAATTGACCGCAGAAAAAGTGGGTCAATTAAAGCCGGCGATTCGAAATGGAATTTCCGAAGTCACTTATTCACCAACAACACTTGATACGCAACGCCTTAAATTAGTAATGAACGATGGAAACACAGTTTTTGTTCGGGCAGATACCCTAGCAGAAAAAATGAGCTATTACCCATCGATTGTGGCGAATACGAGCGGAAAAAGAATTATTAATCTTGAATTTGGGGCGTACTCTTATGGCTATAGTTCGAAAGATAAATGATTAATCATCCGTTTTCAATTTATTTGGTGAATAAAATTAATTACGAGAGGTGATTAAATCGTAGTTAAATCCCGATTTAATCACCTTTTATCATATAAAATGTGGTAGAATTTAGACATAAATACTAACAATAAAAATAACAAAATTAATAATCATTAAAATAGGAGGGTTCCTTGAGATGAATAACTCACAAATCTATGTTGGCTTAGATATTGGAACCGCCTCGATTAAGGTACTTGTGTGCGAAAACGTCAAGGGCAAACTCGAAGTCGTTGGGGTCGGATCGCAACCATCTGGCGGACTTAGTCATGGGGCGATTGTAGATATCGATAAAACTGCTCAAGCAATTCGGACAGCTGTTGAAAAGGCTAAGGCCAAGTCAGGTGCGGACATTCAAACGGTAACGGTTGGTTTGCCAGCAAATTACTTAAAGCAAAGCGAAGTTCATGGGATGATCACAGTTACTGATCAAGGTCAACCTCGTGAAATTATTAATCAAGATGTGATTGACGTTGCTCATTCAACTCTTTCACAAGCCTTACCTCCAGAACGGGAAGTGATTGATCTTGTTCCAAAGGATTTTGCAGTTGACCAATTCCGTGGTATTAAGGATCCTCGGGGGATGGCTGGCGTACGACTTGAATTATGGGCGACGCTTTATTCTGGCTCAAAGACCATTGTTCATAACACCAAGAAGGCCGTTGCTGCAGCGGGCTTAAAACTTCAAGACCTAGTCGTAGGACCAATTGCAACTGGTTTTAACCTCCTTTCTGATGGGGAACAGGACTTTGGAACCCTCTTAATTGACTTTGGGGCAGGGCAAACCACAACTAGCATCATTCATGATCACCAGTTAAAATTTGCCTATGTTGACCCCGAAGGGGGAAAGTACGTCACCAAGGATATTTCAACCGTTTTGAATACTTCCCAAAAGAATGCAGAACGACTGAAACTTGACCATGGTTATGCTTTGGCATCGATTGTTGAAGATGATGTTGAACTTGCGGTTGACGTGGTTGGTAAGAGTCAACCTGTGAACTACACGGAAAAGTATCTAGCAGAAATTATTGAAGCACGGATGCGGCAAATTTTCCGGCGGGCCAAGGATCGGTTGGAAGCAATTAATGCGCCTGATTTGCCTGGGGGATTGGTTCTCTTAGGTGGCGCGGCAGCGATGCCAGGCTTAAAGGAATTAGCAAGTGAATATTTCCCTGGTAATATTCGGGTAATTGTTCCAGAACAAATGGGAATTCGTCATCCGGGATATGCAACTAGTTTGTCATTGACTATGTATGAGGCCAATTTAAGTGATGTTACTCGGTTAATCAAACGAACTTTACATGATGAGGATTTAATTGCCAGTCCAAGTCAAAGTCGAAGCCAAGTTAACCGGCCGGTACCAACTCCTAAAGTTGCTGCTGCACCACAGCCTACAAAGTCACATGTTTTAGCTAACATGCGACGGCGCACGCAGAAACCGGCTCAAGTACCAAATGAACCAACGCAAAAAGAAGAAACCCCAACCCAAACATCGGCAAAAAAGGAAAAGCCAAGTTGGCGGAACTTCTTCAGTAACTTTTTTGATTAATAACCACAACGGAGGAATTATTTCATGGATAACGTAACCAGTACTGACCAAATGGAGTTAAAAGGCGCTAGCATCAAAGTCATCGGTGTCGGTGGTGGTGGTGGAAACGCCGTCAACCAAATGATCAATGAAAAGGTTAAGGGAGTTGACTTTATTGTTGCCAACACTGATTTACAAGCCTTAGATGGTTCAGCCGCTCAAACTAAGATTCAATTAGGACCGAAGTTGACCCGGGGATTAGGAGCTGGCTCGAACCCTGAAGTTGGGGCAAAGGCTGCGCAAGAAAGTGAATCCCAAATTTCAAAGACCCTTGAAGGGGCTGATATGGTCTTTGTTACCGCCGGAATGGGTGGCGGTACCGGGACGGGGGCTGCTCCGGTAATTGCTAAGATTGCTAAAGATTCAGGTGCTTTGACAGTTGGGGTTGTTACTCGGCCATTCTCTTTTGAAGGGAGTCGGCGGGCTAAGTTAGCTGAAGAAGGATTGGAACGTTTGAAGAAGAACGTTGACACCTTGATCGTGGTTGCTAACAATCGACTTTTGGAAATGATTGATAAGAAAACGCCAATGATGGAAGCCTTTAAGGAAGCCGATGATGTGCTCCGCCAAGGGGTTGAAGGAATTTCTGATTTGATTACTAACCCTGGATACATCAACTTGGACTTTGCGGACATTCGTCATACAATGACTAACCAAGGTTCTGCTTTGATGGGGATTGGCTCTTCAACTGGTGAAAATCGGGCAGCCGAAGCAACGAAGAAGGCCATTTCATCACCATTGCTGGAAGTTTCTATTGATGGGGCAGAACACGTCCTAGTTAACGTAACTGGTGGTAAGAACTTATCAATGTTTGAAGCTCAAGAAGCTTCAAGTGTAATTCGGCAAGCTGCTAACACGAATGTTGACATTACCTTTGGGATGGCAATGGACGATAATCTTGGTGACGAAGTTCGGGTTACGGTAATTGCGACTGGAATTGACAAAAAGAAGCAGGACCAACGTCGGGCTACTCAAGAACAAGCTAGCCAAAGCCAGCCGGTCGTAGAAGCAAATGATAACGAAACGGCACCATTAAGTGAAGGGACTGGAGCACCGGTTAATGAACCAACAAGTGAAGCCAAAACCGACCCATTCAGTGGTTGGGATGATGATTTAGGGGCCAACTTGACTAATCGGCAAACCGAAAACTTTAACGATGTTGAAAAGCCAGATTTTAGTGTTCAAAATGATGATTTGACAAACGTTGATGATGGGGGCGAAGATCTTTCAACCCCAGCCTTCTTTAAGAATCGGCGTAAGTAGTTAGAAAGGGGGCGGTTGAATGGCTGGTAAATTTTTTAGTAACTTTTTTGGAATTAGTGATGAGCCAACTGCTACGGAATACTACGCTAAAGAAGCCCCTGCAACCCCAGCAAAACAGCCGGTTGTCAAGCAAAATAATAAGGTTGTTTCAATCCAACAGGGCTTTGCTCGAGAGACAGGTCGAATTGCCTTATTTGAACCGCGAATTTATAGTGATGTCAGAGAAATTAGTAAGCAATTACTAAATGGAGAAGCCGTCATCGTTAACTTTAGCCAAGAAGACGAGCAAACGGGACGGCGGACCTTAGATTTCTTAAACGGCATTGTTTTTGCAATTGATGGCAAGATCAAGCGAATTGGTGAAGAAATTTTCTTGTGTACCCCTAAGAATTATGAGGTTAGTGGTCGGGTCGGTTTAGATATCCGGCACGATAGTAACAATTTATAGGAGTGGTGAAGTGATCGCTTTTATTGTGTGGGTAATTAGTAGTTTATTAAACTTATACACGACGGCAATTGTCGTTTGGTGTATTTTAACTTGGTTCCCGGGAGGATTAAACTCAAAGATTGGTGAATGGTTGACCAGGTTGGTGGGCCCCTACCTAGAATTCTTTGAACGGATTATTCCGCCACTTGGAGGGGTGAGTTTTGCGCCGGTGGTTGCCATAATGGTCCTTTGGTTTGCCCAATCTGGAATCAAATTTCTTGGTCAATTGCTTTAAGCTAGTAGTTGGATGGGAGTAGTTAGCAATGGTAAGCGACTTTAGACAACACTTTCGGCCTGAAGAAAATCCCTTTATTGACCAGGTTGAGGATTGGCTAAAACGGGTGGTGAACGAATATCGGCCGGTTTTGACTGAATTTGCAAACCCTCGTCAGGTTTACATTGCTCAGACATTAGTTAATCGTTATGATGATGTAAAACTTGCTCATTGGGGCGGTTATCCTCAAGCTGAGATGCAACGGTTACTATTTTATCCGACCTATTTTTGTCCCCAAGTTGAGGATTTTAAGCTCCAATTATTGGAGGTTGATTATCCAACCAAGTTTTTGGAGTTGCACCACCGTCAGGTAATGGGAACTTTAATCGGTGAAGGCCTTGGACGCACGTCTTTTGGTGATATTTTGAAAGCCGGTCTTCGGGTGCAAGTAATTGTGAAAGAAGAAATGGTTCCCTTTATTCGCCAAGAGATCACTCATGTCGGGAAAGTAAAGGTTAAATTTTTACCAATTAATTTTGATGAGGTTGTCACTCCAGAAGTGGATTGGGAACCGATTCAAACGACAATTAGTTCGCTTCGTTTGGATGTGGTTGTAGCCGCAGGGTTCAATTATTCACGAAATCGAGCTAAGCAAACGATCGAACGGGGGCTGGTTCGGGTTAACTGGGAAACGGTTGACCGTCCTGACTATGAGCTGGGTGAGTTTGATTTGATGTCAGTCCGGCATGCCGGAAGGATTCGGCTCCGCCAGATTGGTAATCGAAACAAAAAAGATAAATTACGTGTTATAATTGATGTTATAAAAGCATGATTTGGAGGAATGAATAATGACGTTGACGGCTGATGAAATTGCAAACAAGCAATTTGACTCAAAAATGCGGGGATTTAATCCCAACGAAGTTAAAGATTATTTACGTCAAGTTGCTTCAACAGTTGCAGATTTGACAGAACAAAACCGGACCTTAAGAGAACAAGTAGAGGCAAATGAAGAAAAGTTAAAGTACTTTACCGACTTAAAGGATTCACTTAACAAATCAATTTTGGTTGCCCAAGAAGCCGCCGATAAGGTTAAGGGCAATGCTAAACGGGAAGCTGAAATTGTGGTTCGAGAAGCGCAAAAGCAAGCGACTGATATTGTTTCAGAAGCTAATGACAAGTCAAACGCCGTTATTGAAAATGCAGCTAGCCAAACCCGGCGGTTAACGACTGAAACTAACGATTTGAAGAAGCAAACTCGGATTTTCCGTCAACGGCTACAAGTAATGCTTGAATCCCAACTCGAAGTGGTTAAGAGTAAGGATTGGGATGATTTGTTAGCTAACGATGATTTGAGCCAATATGATGAAATTGAAAAGATCTTGGGCTCAAGGGTTGACAAGGTTTCAAATGAGAGTGTAGAATCAACGGCA
Source organism: Candidatus Limosilactobacillus faecipullorum (assembly GCA_019118465.1). Lineage (GTDB taxonomy): Bacteria > Bacillota > Bacilli > Lactobacillales > Lactobacillaceae > Limosilactobacillus > Limosilactobacillus faecipullorum. The sequence goes on from DWYX01000002.1 coordinate 26,202, forward strand.
ACAAATCAACAAAATGAAGCTGAAAGTTTAGATGCTTTAGATGATGATGCGGCAAGTGACCAACCGGTTGAAGAAATTGCTCAACCAGAAAGTCAAACGGTCGTAATTTTCCCTGAAGCGAAAGAAAAGTCAGCCGAATAAGTTGGTAAATTCGCAAAGCAAAGATGAGGACGGGCAAGCGACGATAATTTTTAGCGAGGCGACAGATGGTGAAAGGTTGCTAATTTAGTTCGTTTGTAAATCACCTCGAGTGGATCCTTAAATTTTTAGGGGATCCCGGTTCATGACCGTTATTCAATGACCAAGTTAGGAATTTTTTCCGAAAACAAGGGTGGTACCACGAAAACACTTCGTCCCTTCTGGGGCGGGGTGTTTTTTCATTTTAGCTTTGCAAAACATATTAAGGAGGAAGAGTCATGCGCGTTAAGGACACCTTAAACTTAGGTAAAACTAAGTTCCCAATGCGGGGCCATTTGCCAGAGACTGAAGGCAAGCGGGAACAACTTTGGGAAGAAAACAAAGTTTATCAATTGCGGCAAAAATTAAACGAGGGGAAGCCAACTTTTGTGCTTCACGATGGCCCTCCATACGCTAACGGGAACATTCACGTTGGTCACGCCATGAATAAGATTTCCAAGGACTTTATTGTCCGCTATAAGTCCATGACTGGTTACCGGGCACCATACGTTCCAGGATGGGATACTCACGGGTTACCAATTGAACATCAATTAACCAAAGCCGGTTATGATCGAAAGAAAATGTCTACGGCAGAATTCCGGAATCTTTGTCGTGATTTTGCCTTAGAACAAGTTAAAAAGCAAATGGCTGGCTTCAAGCGTCTCGGGGTTAGTGGTGATTGGGAACACCCTTACTTAACTTTGCACAAGGAATTCGAAGCTGCCCAAATTAAAGTTTTCGGAGCTTTTGCCAAGAAGGGGCTCTTATACCAAGCTAAGAAGCCAGTTTACTGGTCATGGTCTTCAGAGTCAGCTTTAGCCGAAGCCGAAGTTGAATACCATGATGTTGTTGCAAAGACAGCCTTCTTTGTGGAACAAGTTAAGGAAGGTAAGGGGCTACTTGATAACAACACATACATGGTCGTTTGGACGACGACCCCATGGACGATTCCTGCTTCTGAAGCCGTTGCGGTTAATGCTGATTACGAATATGTTGTGGTTAAGCCTGCCAATGATGACCGGAAGTTTGTGGTTGCTGGTAGTTTGTTAGCCGAGTTAACTGAAAAGCTTGGCTGGGAAGATGTTGAAACGGTTAAGGTCTTAAAGGGGAAAGATTTGGAAGGGATGGTTACTAACCACCCTTACCTTGATCGGGACCTCTTAGTTGGTCTTGGTGATTACGTTACTGATGATACCGGGACGGGATTAGTCCACACGGCTCCTGGTTATGGGGATGATGACTACCGGTTCGGGTTGAAGTACAACTTGCCAATCTTCGCCCCAATGGATGATCAAGGTCACTTAACGGCTGAAAACGGGGATGGCTTTGGCGGCGTCTTCTACCAGGATGCGGATGATATTTCCTTAGACAAGTTAAAGGCTAACAACGCCCTCCTCCTCCAAGAACCATTGAAGCACTCCTACCCATTTGACTGGCGAACGAAGCAACCAATTGTTTTCCGGGCAACTGACCAATGGTTTGTTTCCATCGATAAGATGCGGGATGAAATCCTAAATGCGGTTGACGAAGTTAAGTACAAGCCAGAATGGGGTAAAGTTCGGCTTTACAATATGCTTCGTGACCGGGGTGATTGGGTTATCTCCCGGCAACGGGTTTGGGGTGTTCCCCTTCCAATCTTCTATGCTGAAGATGGGACGCCAATTATGACCGAAGAAACGATTAACCACGTTTCTGACCTCTTCCGGGAATACGGCTCCAACGTCTGGTTTGAGCGGGATGCTAAGGATCTCTTGCCAGAAGGCTTTACTAGTGAACATTCACCAAATGGTAAGTTTACCAAGGAAACAGACATCATGGATGTTTGGTTTGACTCTGGTTCTTCTCACCAAGGAGTCTTGGCAGAACGGGATTACTTAACTTACCCTGCTGACATGTACCTTGAAGGTTCTGACCAATACCGGGGTTGGTTCAACTCAAGTTTGATCACTAGTGTTGTCGTTTCTGGGCATGCTCCTTACAAGCAAATCCTTTCTCAAGGGTTTACCTTGGATAAGAAGGGAAACAAGATGTCTAAGTCCCTTGGAAACGTGATCGATCCAGCTAAGGTTGTTAAGGACATGGGGGCTGAAATTATTCGGCTTTGGGTCATGTCTGCCGATACTTCCGCTGATGTGCGGGTTTCAATGGGGACCTTCCAACAAATTTCTGAAGCTTACCGGAAGTTGCGGAATACTTTCCGCTTCTTGTTAGCTAACACGGCTGATTTTGATGCGGCTGAAGAAACGGTTGCTTTTGAAAAGCGGACGGAAGTTGACCAATACATGACGGTTAACTTCAACCACTTCTTAGCGGGGATGCGCAAGGACTTTGATAACTTTGACTTCTTAAGTGCTTACAAGCGGTTAATCAACTTTGTTAACAATGACTTGTCAGCCTTCTACATGAATGTTGCCAAGGATGTTCTTTACATTGAACCAGCTAAGTCCTTAACACGGAAGTCCATGCAAACGGTCTTCTATGAAATCTTAACGACCTTGGTTAAGTTGTTAACCCCAATTTTGCCACACACGGCCGAAGAAGTTTGGGAATACATGGACGAACCAGAAGACTTTGTCCAATTAACGGATATTCCGGATGCCCGAAGCTTTGATGGCGAAGAAAGCTTACTTGCTCGTTGGGAAGGTTTCATGGAATTACGGTCCCACGTTTTGAAGGCTTTGGAAGAAGCTCGGAACGTTAAGTTAATTGGGAAGTCATTAGAAGCAAAGGCCACCCTCTACTTGACGCCAAGTCAACTCGAATTAGTTAAGAGCTTTAAGACTGATGTAGCCTTACTATTAGGAGTTTCTGATTTAACTTTAGCTGCCGTTGATGATGCACCGGCTGAACTTGAACACTTTAGTGACAATTCAGCGGTTGCAGTCGAAAAGGCTACTGGTGAAGTTTGTGCTCGGTGTCGGATGACCAAGGAAGATGTTGGTAGCGACTCTGCTTACCCACAACTTTGTACGCGGTGTGCTCACATTGTACGGGAAAACTTCCCAGAAACAGTTGAAACTGGCTTGGAAGATTAATCTTTCCAGCGGAAAATATTTAAATGTTGTAAAATAAAAAGGCTGAGTAGTTTATCTCGGCCTTTTTGTATTTTCTAAAAATAATTAAAAGCCGATAGTAAACAGCCATATTGGTAAACGGAGGAATTAAAATGGAAGGAACAGTCAAATCATTCGACCGGGCCAAGGGCTGGGGATTTATCGAAGTTCCTGGGGAAGCGGATGTTTTTGTGCATATGCAAGCGATTGAACCAGCTAGCCGGCCATTAATGCAACCTGGACGGAAAGTGAATTTAGTTTTGGTGATGGGCCGGCGAGGTTGGCAAGCAGCGCATGTGAAGGTAAAGGCGGTAAAGATTCATGAATTTTGAGGAGAAAGTTTTACGGTCAGAAAAAATCTTTGAAGGTTATCTGATTCAAGTTGAAAAACAAACTGTCAAAACGCCAATGGGCAACGAAGCAAGCCGCGAAATTGTTCACCATGCTCCGGCAGTGGCAATTTTGATGGTCAATGATGATAACCAAATTGCTCTCATGAAACAATGGCGGGCGGCAATTCAAAAGGTGACCTACGAAATTCCTGCTGGCAAGGTTGACCAACGAGATCAAGGAAACGTTGAGCGCGCCGCTATCCGGGAAATGAATGAAGAAACTCGCCTAAAAGCTGGGCATTTAGAAAAAATTGACGGGGCCTACACTTCAATTGGCTTTTGTGATGAATACATTACCACCTTCTTGGCAACAGAATTGAGCCCGGTTGAAGAAGCACTACCCCAAGACGCTGATGAAGAATTGGCGATGTTCTGGGTTGATCAAGCCAAAGCTCTTTCAATGATTAAGGATGGTCAAATTGAAGATCAAAAGACCATTTCGGCAATCTATTACTGGGCGGCAACAACAAAGTAGCAATCTAAAAGAGGAAAGATGGATAAAGAACCGTTAACCAGAAGTGAGTATCGGCGTCAGCAGGCGCACAAGCAAACTGAGAATCCGCAAACTGAATCATCAGAGTTAACCAGAGAAGAAAGCTTACGGCTAACGAAAGCGCAATTAGAAGCGGAGCGAACGGCGCAATTAAAACATCGCTTAAACCTAATGATTATTGGTTTGGTGGTTGCGATCGTCATTGTTTATTTATTTTTATTCTTTGTAGGATAAAGAGGAGTGAGAAAATGAAGTTTGGAATTATCTGTGCAATGCCAGAAGAAATTAAAGAACTGACCGCGCAATTAACAGATAGTAAAGTAACGACTTTGGGTGATAAGCAATACCATGAAGGAAAGTTAAGTGATCAAGCAGTCGTCTTGGTTGAATCGGGAATTGGCAAAGTCGAAGCGGCTTTGACGGCCGAACACTTAATTGTCGACTTTGGTGCTGATGTGGTGATTAACTCTGGCTCTGCTGGTGGAATTGGGGAAGGTTTACATGTTGGCGATGTTGTAATTTCAACGGAAACTGCCTATCATGACGTTGATGTGACGGCCTTTGATTACGCATATGGTCAATTACCAGCTGGCCAACCCGCAAGATACAAGGCTTCAGAAAAATGGGTTAAAGCAATTGAACAAGCAGGTGAACAAACGGGTTTAACTATCAAGCGGGGGCTTATTGTGACTGGGGACCAATTTATTGCGAGTCAAGCCCAGATCGATCAAATTAAAAAGCACTTTCCAGATGCTTTGTCTTCTGAAATGGAAGGGGCAGCGGTTGCTCAAGTTGCTACGGACCATGAAGTTCCATACGTAGTTGTGCGGGCAATGTCAGATACTGGGGATGAAGAAGCGAATGTTTCTTTTGACGACTTTATCATCGAAGCTGGAAAACGCTCAGCGACAATGCTTTTGAAGTTATTTGCGGACTTAAAGGAAGGAAAGATTGCTTAATGTCTGAAATCTACCTTGATAACGCTGCTACGACCCCAATGACGCAGCCGGTGATTGATACTCTGGTTGATAACCTCCACCAAAGTTGGGGAAATGCTTCCACGGGGTATGGTTACGGAAGAGAAGCTAAACGGGTCTTAGAAGCTGCCCGTCATGTTATTGCCCAAAGTATCCATGCTGAAGATGATGAGATTGTCTTTACCAGTGGGGGAACGGAAAGTGATAACACGGCAATTATTCAAACGGCTTTAAGTCGTCAAGATCTTGGTAAACACATTATTACCACGGCGATTGAGCACGAAGCCGTCCTTAAGCCAATGAAGTACCTTGAGACCTTGGGCTTTAAGGTGACCTACCTCCCAGTTGATGAAACCGGTCAGATTTCACTCGCAGATTTTGATGCCGCTTTAGATGATGAAACGATCTTGGTTTCAATCATGATGGGAAATAACGAAGTTGGTAGTCACTTACCAATTGCGGAAATCGGCGAACGGCTAGTGGACCACCAAGCTTGGTTCCATACCGATGCTGTTCAAGCCTATGGATTATTGGATATTGATGTTAACCGCGATCACATTGATTTACTCTCAACTTCAGCGCACAAATTGAACGGACCCAAAATGCTTGGTTTCTTATACCGGCGGCGGGGAATTAATTTTCCAAGTTACCTCAAGGGTGGTGATCAAGAAACCAAGCGGCGGGCCGGAACAGAAAATGTCCCTGCAATTGCGGCCTTTGCCAAAGCGGTTGAAATCGATTCAGCCATGGAAAAGGCGGCGCGTCAAAAGCGTTACTTCGGTTTTAAAAAGCAAATTGTTGCTGGCTTAAAAGAAGCCGGGATTGACTTTGAAGTTAATGGTTCCATGGATCCTAATAACTTGAATCATGTTTTAAACCTCTGGATTAAGGGGATTTCTACCTATGTTTTACAAACTAACTTGGATTTAGCCGGGATTGCCGTTTCTGGTGGGTCAGCATGTACTGCCGGGAGCCTTGAGCCATCGCACGTTTTGGTTGCTATGTTTGGCGAAGCTTCCCCGCGGATCGAGGAATCCATCCGGGTTAGCTTTGGGGCTTTGAACACCAGTGATGAAATTGATCAATTTGTTACAACCCTAGTTAAAATCATTAACCGCATTAAGGGGGCAAAATAAGATGGAATTTTTACCAGCTGTCAAAGTGCAAGGGGATCAAGATACCTATGAAATCAGTCCCGAAATGAAGCCATATACCTTACTTGACCTTGGCTTTGAAAAAACCAAGCGGGGAAACTATAAGTACAGTGGTTCCTTAGACCGAAAGAATCCTTTTAAGCCCGCTGCTCGCTTGATCATTACGGTTGCCAGTGATTTAAGTGGTATGAAAATGGAAACGGTAAACGCAACGGGATTTAATAAGGTTAATATTTTTAAAAATGCTCGGAGTGAAGAATTTACCTTGCAATATCACTTCATTCTTGATGAAATGGTTGAACGAGGATTATTTGTGAAAAAGGATTAGTTTACGACTAGGGGTCTTGACCTCTAGTTTTTTAACATGACCGCTGATTAAAACTTTGGTACAATGGTCATTACTGGACATGCGACCTTCAATCGTAATTCGATCCAGAATCTATGAGAAATGATGGTGATTTATGCATGGCTGATAACAGTCAAACCCGTGTTGTTGTGGGGATGAGCGGCGGTGTCGACTCAAGTGTGACCGCCCTTCTACTTAAGCGTCAAGGATATGACGTGGTAGGGGTCTTCATGAAGAACTGGGATGATACCGATGAAAATGGGGTTTGTACGGCAACTGAAGACTATAAAGATGTCGCAAAGGTTGCTAGTCAAATTGGCATCCCATATTATTCCGTTAACTTTGAAAAGGAATACTGGGATCGGGTCTTCAAGTATTTCATTGCCGAGTACAAGAAAGGCCGGACACCAAACCCGGATGTAATTTGTAATAAGGAAATTAAGTTTAAGGCCTTTATTGAATATGCTAATCAATTGGGGGCCGATTACGTGGCGACGGGCCACTATGCCGACTTAAAGCGGGATGAAGATGGAAATGCCCACTTAATGCGGGCTAAGGATACCCATAAGGACCAAACTTACTTCCTTTCCCAACTTGACCATTCTCAATTAGCGAAGGTTATGTTCCCATTGGCAAACTATACCAAGCCAGAAATTCGTAAAATTGCTAAAGAAGCTGGTTTGGCGGTTGCAGATAAGAAGGACTCGGTTGGAATTTGTTTTATTGGTGAAGATGGGCACTTTAAGGAATTCTTGAGTCAATACTTACCAGCGCAACCTGGGAAGATGGAAACTTTGGACGGTAAGGTTGTTGGGGAACACGCCGGACTTATGTACTACACGATTGGCCAACGGCGGGGCCTAGGCCTTGGTGGAACTAAGGAAAATAATGATCCATGGTTTGTTGTTGGTAAGGATATGAGTAAAAATATTCTTTATGTTGGTCAAGGTTATGAACATCCACATCTTTACGCTACTCATTTGGAAGCTTCTGATATTCACTGGGTTGATGATGTGGTAGCACGTTATGGCCGCCACTTCCACTGTACGGCTAAGTTCCGTTATCGCCAAGTTGATGAGGGCGTTACGGTAACGATTGCCGATGATGACTCAATGGTAACTGTTGAATTTGATGAACCAGCTCGCGCAATTACGCCAGGGCAAGCAGTTGTCTTCTATGATGATCAAGAATGTCTCGGAAGCGCAATTATTGACCGTGCCTACAGTGGTGATAAGCAACTTCAATATGTCTAATTAATTTTGTTGGAGCTGGACAAAAGCTTTCAGTTTTTGCTGAGCTTTCGTCAGTAAAATAATTAAAAAAGTGAAGATATTAATTAATTTCCACTTTTTTAGCAAAATCTAACCAGATTCGCTAAATCTTTGCTATCATAGATTTAGAAATTGATAAAGGGATTAATTGGTGAGTGCGATGACGAAGATTTATTTTATTCGACATGGAAAAACTGAATGGAATCTTGCATCACGCTATCAAGGAGCCCACGGGGATTCGCCATTACTACCGGAAAGTTTAAAGGAGATTAAACTTTTAGCTAAGTATTTGGCGCCGGTTAAGTTTGCTCATGCCTATGTTTCACCGCTTTTACGGGCCCAAACTACGGCAAAAGAGTTAATCAAAGCTTTACCCCAACCGGTTCCGTTGACAACGGATGAACGATTACGGGAATTTGATCTTGGTAAGATGGAAGGCATGCGCTTTGTCGATGTTACTAAGCGTTGGCCGGACATTCAAGAAAATTTCCATCATCATGCTGATCGATATGATGAGCAAATTATTGGTGGAGAAAGTTTTTCCGCGGTAATCGCACGGTTTAAGGATGCAATTGGTGAGTATGTAGCTAAGAATCCGGAGCAAAACATTTTAGTTGTCTCCCATGGGGCAGCTTTAAATGCCGGAATTAACGGTTTGCTTGGTTTACCACTTGCTCATCTAAAAGATAAGGGTGGGTTAAGCAATACTTCTACTACGATTTTATCAACCGTAGATGGAAAAAGTTACCAGTTGTTGCAATGGAATGAGACTGGTTACTTACACAAGACAAAGGTCGACCCAACTGATACCATTTAGAGAGGTGTAAAAATGACTGAAAAAGTAAAACAAAAGCAAACTGAACAGCTCGTCCACCGCTTGGTAGAAGCGATCGACGAAGCGCCAGATAAGTTTAATAATTACTACGATTTAGGCTCTTTACTAACTCGACTCCAAGATTATGAACAAGCTGAAGAACTATTTATGAAGGCCTTAGGGCTTTTTGAGCCCAAGGGAGATCAAAAAGCCATCAACTTATTAAAATACGGGCTTGGAAATCTCTATTACTCAGTTGGTCAAGTTGATAAGGCAATTACTTATTACAACCAAATTGAGGATGCCAAGTTAAAGGGTGACTCATACTTGATGTTGGCGCAAAGCTACATGAAAAAGAAGCAATACAAGCAAGCCGTTGCTTACGGATTAACAGCCTTAGATCTACGGCCAGATGATCCTGAGATTGCTCAAGTTTTAGGTGATTCATGCTTAGCTTTAGGCGAATTTAAGTCAGCTAAGGATTACTATGATCGAATTCTTAAACGTCATCCCGGGAGAGCTGATACTCAATTTAATCGGGGCTTAGTTGCAATGGCGTTAGGTGAACCACATGAATCATTCCTAACTCAAGCTAAGCAATTAGACTTGGATTATTATGAAAAGAGCGAGAAACGGATTGCGGATATTGAGCATACGCTCCAAGAGCTAGATGGTCATGCCAAAAAGTAAATTAGTTAATGAAGGGTCATTGACGGGGGTAGTGCAAGCCATTACCTTTGCCGATGGCTTCTTTCGTATTCTGGTTGTTAGAGTTGTGCGGAGTAGTTTTACTTGGTCATTACCTGAAATTACGGTTAGCGGACCAATTGGTGAGGTACTAGAAGGTGAGTTATATCAATTTACCGGGCATCTTGTGATAAAACCACGCTTTGGTCAGCAGTTTGCAGCACGGCGAGCTAAAAAAATAGGTTAGGGAGGACAAATGGCAAATCAAGGTAACTTTGGTCCCGTTGAGCACAGTGATAAGGTAACTACCACCGGGCCAACTTCCTTTATTGGGAAGGTAAAGGTGGTAATTTTTGAACGGGGGCTTTTTCGGATTGCAGCAATTAGTGTTGAAGAGAAAAATTTTGAGTGGGATCAAGGAGAAATTACCGTTAAGGGCCAACTTGGCGAAATTATCGAAGGTGATCGTTATGAATTCGAAGGCCGGGTTGTCGAAGATAAACGCTATGGTTTGCAATTTGCTTGTTCCGGGGTCCATGTCGTTCTCCCCCAAAACGCCCCGCAACTAGCAACCTTTGTGAAATACCATGGGGTTAAATTACATGCGCCCAAGAAGTCCAGCCAAGCCGTCTTTAAGGCGTTAGGAACGACTGCAATGAAACAAGTGACTGATGATCCGACCGTTCTTAAGCAGGTTGCCGGTTTTGGTATTGGTGACCAAGAGCGGCTAATTGATTTCTTTACGACCCATGATTTTGGAAATACGACTGGTAAGATTATTGAGCAGCTGAAGCAGTATGGCTTATCCGAACGGCTAGTTAACCTAGTTTTTGACCATTTTGGGATTCAAACCTTAACCAAAATTACCACTAACCCGTACGTTTTAACTGATCTTGAAGATTACGAGCTATCTTTCCATCGGGTCGATGAACTTGCTCACCAATTTTTTAGAATGACAAATGATGATCCTCGTCGCCTACAAGCAGCTATCTTAGTGGCGAGCCGAAATTTAACTAACCAAAGTGGTGATAGTTGGGTTCCTAAAAACCAGCTCTTAAATGCGGCTTATCGGTTACTTAAAGGTGGTCAGTCAGAGCTTTTGGAGCAGGAATTTACGAATCTTGTTGCCGATGAGCGCTTGGTAGTTGAGGGAGAACAAGTTTACCCAGCGGCTTTATCCCAAGCCGAATGGCAAATTGCGGATTGTTTACGGACACTTCTAGTGGATTCAAAAGTTAAAATTCCAAGTGACAAACGGCTGAAGACAAAGCTAGCTGCAGTTGAAGCAGAGCAAGACTTTGATTATGACGAGGTCCAACGAAAAGCGATTTCCATGGCGCTTAAGCAACCGCTTCTCTTGTTAACGGGGGGACCTGGTACCGGGAAAACAACGATTGTTAAGGGAATTGTGAATACCTTTTTAAAACTCGACCCTTCTGCTTCACCAAGTGATGTACTTTTAGTTGCGCCGACTGGGCGGGCAGCTAAGCAAATTAGTGCGGTGACCGGGATTGAAGCTTCGACGATCCACCGGCTCTTAGGGTTAACGGCGGATATTACCGATGATGACTTAGTAAATGCTAATTTTGAAGAATTAGATGGTAAGTTGTTAATCGTTGATGAAATGTCAATGACGAGCTTGACCTTGTTTGCGGCATTAATTAGTGCTGTTGGTCCGGCGACACGGGTGGTCTTGGTCGGGGACTTTGACCAATTGCCATCAGTTGGACCTGGGCAAGTCTTCCGGGACCTTTTGGCAGTTGAAACTCTCCCACAAATCCGTTTAACCCATATTCATCGGCAAGCGGCGGATTCGTCAATCATTCCCTTAGCCCAAAAGATCAATGCTGGGGAGGTAACTCCAAGTTTATTTGCGCCAGGTGATCCGGGAAAATATGCTCATCGGCGCTTTTTCCCGGCTAATTTGGCGGCTGTTCCGGAAATGATTACTCAAGCCATGAAGCTTTATCATGAACGCCATGGTCTGTCTTTTATGGATATCCAATTGTTAGCACCAATTCATGCTGGCCTTGCTGGAACCCAGTACCTAAATACCTACTTGCAAAAAGCGTTAAACCCACCAGAAGCCTCAAAACCGGAAGTAGAATTAAATCCCAACCGGATTTTTCGGGTCGGCGATAAGGTGATGCAGACCGTAAATGACCCAGATAAAAATGTCTTTAATGGCGACCTGGGGTTAATTACTTCGATTGAAGGAGTGCGGGCTAAAAATACAAGTGCGGACACCAAAATTAATCTTAAATTAGTAGTTGATTTTGATGGAACCGAAGTTGAATATACCCGCCCCCAAGACGCCGGGGCGTTACAACTGGCATATTGTATGACGATCCATAAGGCCCAGGGAAGTCAGGCACCAGTCGTGATTTTGCCGATGGTGATGGATTATTTTCCCAACAGTCTGACAGCGCCGACGATTATGCGACGGAACTTACTGTATACCGCTGTGACTCGGGCGGCTCAAGCCTTAATGATGATTGGTGATCCCCGGTCTTTCGTGCGTTGTGCTGAGACGGCAACTAATTATCGCCACACCACCCTTAGCCAACGGATTGAAGATTTGTTGGCCGGTGAAAAGAAAACACCGGCTGAACCACAAGCAAAGTCGGCTGAAAAAAAGGTGATTAAGGATGAAGAACCCCCGTCTCCGTCTGCTGATCCCAACTTAACGACCGGGGATGATGTACTGCCCTTTGATAAGCAAGCAACTAGCGTTCCTATATCAGATAAGAAACCTTTACCAACAGAATTAACACCTGCAATGGTGCTGGAAAATCAGGTTGATCCAATGATTGGCATGGATGGGGTTACCCCCGCTGATTGTTAAGCGTCTATCAATTTTGATCTTGGCTAGATTCTGCTTGCAATTCTGGTCTGAACTTGTGATAATTAGCTTGAATTGGTGTTTCAATTAACTCAGAAGGATGGAAAAATGACTGAAATGAAGAATGCGGAACAAGTCCGTTTATTTGCTTTGAATTCAAATCGGCCCCTTGCTGAAAAAGTGGCTGACTTATTGGGGATGCCGCTCAGTGATTGTACGGTGAGTCACTTTGCGGATGGTGAAATCGCGGTTACGATTGACGAAAGTGTCCGGGGTTGTGAAGTCTACGTTATTCAAGCTGTTTCAGACCCAGTAAACACAAACTTGATGGAATTACTCATCATGGTGGATGCCTTACGCCGGGCGAGCGCCAAGCAAGTTAATGTGGTCATGCCATACTATGGGTATGCGCGGCAAGACCGGAAGGCGCGTTCGCGGGAACCAATTACAGCCAAATTAGTGGCGAACCTGTTGGAAATGGATCAAATCAATCGCCTTATTACGATTGATTTACATGCGCCTCAGGTTCAAGGCTTTTTCGACATTCCGGTCGATCATTTGATGGCGGCGCCAACGTTGATCCAATACTTTATTGATCATCAACTAACGGATGATATTGTGGTCGTTGCGCCTGATCACGCTGGGGTAAACGTGGTGCGGCGCTTTGCCGAATTAATTGGTGGGGCCCCGATTGCAATTGTTGACAAGCGAACGGAAGCCCACCGTGGCCTTGAAGAAGATGAGCACATGCCAGATTTGATTATTGGGGATGTTAAGGGAAAGACGGCAATTGTGGTTGATGATATTGTCGACACTGGTAACCGAATGACGTCTTCCGCTGAATTATTAAAGAAATTTGGCGCTAAAGATGTTTATGGGGTTGCCACCCATGCAGTTCTCTCTGGGAATGCAGTTCAAGCGTTACAAGCTTGTGATGAATTAAAGCAAGTAATTGTGACGAATACAATTTCCGTACCGGAAGACAAGCGGATTGCTAAGTTAGTTTGCTTGTCAGTGGCACCTTTGATTAAGGAGGCCTTAGTACGGATTCATAATCACGAATCCATTCATAGCTTGTATAAGCTTCGTGATCATCAAAATGATCAATAGGAAAAATTGATAAAGTTAGTGGGATTTAAGCTAAATATACTAAAGGCTAGGGAGAAATCGAATTTTCTTCCTAGCCTTTTTAATAATTGTTAAAATTGTTTATAAAAATAATTAGCATGATATCATTAACTACAAGCCCCGCTAAATAATTATAAGTATATAAAAGTTGCTTACATAATGATATTTAAAACGTTTCATAAAGTTAATTATTGATAAAATATATCATAAACATTCGCGAAAAAATGTGAATATTTTGTTGACGAAACACATCGGGGGGGGATAGAATTTTCACTGAAAAACAATAACTACGCGATTTGCTAGTTCGTAACATTTAACAAAAAAAGCCTAACAAGGTTAGACTCAAAGTAGACTAAAAAAGGAGTCTTTGCCTTGTTAAGCTACTTTAAGTCTAGTTATGATCGCCATGATTTTCA
>DWYX01000011.1 GCA_019118465.1 Candidatus Limosilactobacillus faecipullorum
ATTGGAGCAGTACAAGGAATAATTCCGATTAACACGGCCACAAGTAGACCAATGGGACAACTTTTTAAGGCACTAACCCACTAAAACTGTATATTTAAAGGCTACCTATGAAAACTTGACAGATACGAAGACAAGTAAACCGTGGACAAGTTGCGGAAAAACTAATAAAATAAAGAAGTTAGTTTAATTATTATTAAGAGGTTTAATAAGAATGGATAAGAAAGAAATCTTTAATCAAATTGCGGCGATTGTATCCGATCACTTTGATATTGATCGCGCGAAGATTACGGATGATTTAAATCTTAAGACAGATTTAAATGCGGACTCAATTGATTTTGTTGAATTTGTCCTTGAAGTTGAAGATACTTTTGGGGCCCAAATTGACGACAGTGAAGCCGAAAAGTTAAGTACGATTGGGGAAGTAGTTGACTACATCGCTACTCACCAAAAGTAAGAATGCAAAAATTGGGTCGCGATGGAGGGGACTTCGTCGGGGCCTTTTTCTAACAATCAAATTAAGCTAGATTCAATTTGTGAGATGGGTGGAAAGTTTTCAGCCTATCTCAGAGGCGAAATCGGAAAGGAAATTATGATTACAGAATTACAAGCCTATTTGAAGGCTGAATTTGGGATCGATTTTAAAGATCCAAGTTTATTAGCTGAAGCTTTTACCCAAGCTTCATATGTAAATGAACACCCTAAAGAACACTTAAAGTATTATGAACGAATCGAATTCTTAGGGGATGCGGTCCTCCAACTATTTGTTTCGGAATATATTTATCGGCGTTATCCAGAATTACCTCAAGGCCGTTTAACTCGTTTGCGGGCCGCAATGGTTTGTGAGGATAGTTTTTCTAAGTTTGCGCTTGAATGCCACTTTGACCAATACATCCGCTTAGGTCGTGGTGAAGAACTTGCCGGGGCAAGAAAACGACCAAGTTTATTATGTGATATTTTTGAATCTTTCATCGGTGCTTTGTATCTTGATCAAGGTCGGCCAGCAGTCGAAAAGTTTATCCAACGGGTTATTTTCCCTAAACTTGACCAAGGCTGGTTTGATCATGCGGTTGATGCCAAAACTAGTTTGCAAGAATTCCTACAACGGAACGGTGATGTTGAAATCGAATATCACCTTTTGCATGAAGGGGGAAGCGAAAACGAGCCAGTCTTTACCGTTAGTGTAAGTGCTAACGGCAAGCAAATTGGTGAAGGAACAGGATCATCTAAAAAACACGCGGAGATGGCAGCAGCACAAGTGGCATTGCAAACTTTACGACAAATTAAAAAGTAGGGGAATTAAATGCGATTAATTTCACTAGAAGTCGATGGATTTAAATCCTTCGCTGAAAAAACGATAATCAAATTTCAGCCTGGAGTAACTGGGATTATTGGCCCAAATGGTAGTGGAAAAAGTAACGTCATTGAAGCGATCCGGTGGGTGATGGGTGAACAGTCCGCTAAAAGTCTCCGGGGCGAAAAAATGGTCGACGTAATCTTCAATGGTGCTAAAGATCGGGTCCCTCTAAATCGAGCAATGGTTAAACTAACCTTGGATAATAGTGACCATTTCTTGAATACTCCATATACCGAAGTAACCGTTACCCGGAAATTATTCCGCTCAGGTGAGAGTGAATATTTAATCAACGGGCAAAATGTGCGGCTAAAAGATTTGGTCAACCTCTTTATTGAATCAGGAATTGGTAAGGAATCTTTTGCGGTTATTTCGCAGGGCCGGGTTGCCGAAATTTTTAACGGTAAACCTAGTGATCGGCGGCGAATGATCGAAGCGATTGCTGGGGTTGGTAAATATAAAGTCGACAAAGAGACCGCACAAAAACGGTTAACGGAGACAAATGACAATTTAAATCGGGTTAACGATATTATCTATGAGTTAAAGCAACGGTTAGAACCTTTGGAAGAGCAAAGTGCTCTTGCCCAAGATTATTTAGCTCAGAAGAAGAAGCTTGACCAACTTGATCGCACAGCCACGGTCCGGGAAATTTTAAGGGCTCAGGACCAGCTTGATAAAGTCCGATCACAAAAGGCAGCCGCTGAAAAGTTGGCGGCTGATTATGAAAAACGGGTCCATGTCGCAAACGTAACGACTGCTCAATTACAACAACAGCGGCAAACTTTGATTAAGCAAAAAGATGCGGTCCAAGCAAAAGTTTTGCAATTGACGCAAGGTCTTGGTGATTTACAAAACAGTCAGTCCCTTGCTCAGGTAAAGCGAGAACAACAAGACCGGGAGTTGGCTCGGCTAAAAGAAGAAGAGACGGTTGTCGAAGAAAAAATCAAACAAATTAATGCACAATTGACAACCGTCCAGGAAAAAGTGGCTGATCATCGCGAGAAGGTAAAGCAAGCGGAAGCTAACTTGAATGATTTGGGCTTTGAGGATGCGCAGACTAGACAAACAAAATTGCGGGCAGAAGTTGCTGACTTACGGGAACAGCAAGTTGATCAATTGCAGCAATTGACAACCTTGCATAACCAACAAACCTTTTTGAAACAAACTCAAAGTCGTGGCCAAAACCAAGCCAATCAGGTTCACGCTGATTTAGCAAGCCATGAAAAACAACTTAGCGATCTGGAAGTCCAATTAACGGAGCAAAAAGAAACAGTTCAAAAACAACAAGATCGTTTAGTGACGGCTAAGCAGACGGTTGAAAGTCTCCAAAATGACTTGACACTGGTTCAGCAAAAGTATGAACAAGCTCAAAAAGATTGGTACCAAGCATTGGGAAATTTGCATTCTCAAGAGGCC
Source organism: Candidatus Limosilactobacillus faecipullorum (assembly GCA_019118465.1). Lineage (GTDB taxonomy): Bacteria > Bacillota > Bacilli > Lactobacillales > Lactobacillaceae > Limosilactobacillus > Limosilactobacillus faecipullorum. The sequence continues at coordinate 2,768 of DWYX01000011.1, forward strand.
CGGGTAAAGAACTACCAGGCAATGGCGGCTGACTATACTGGCTATTTTTATGGGGTTCAAAATGTTCTCCGAAATCGGGCTCAATTTAAGGGCTTGTTTGGGCCGGTCAGTGAGCTAATTTCAGTTCCAAGACAATATACCCAAGCAATTGAAACCGTTTTGGGAAGTCAGCTTCAGCAATTAGTCGTTGATAGTCAAGAAACTGGGAAGAAAATTATTTCATACCTTACTCGGACCAGAAGTGGCCGGGTAACAATTTTACCGCTTGATACCTTGCGTGGTGGCTTTGTCCCTCAAACCTATCAAGCTGTTGCTAATCATCCGGGAGTATTAGGTCGGGCGATGGAACTTATCCAGTTTAACCCTAAATTTGAAGTGGTCATGTCACACTTACTGGCTTCAACGGTGGTTGTTGACAATTTGGATCATGCGACTGAAGTAGCTCGGCAAAGTCGTCACCAATTCCGGATTGTTACCTTGGCTGGTGAAATGATTAACGCCAGTGGGGCAATGACTGGGGGGAAGGCAAAACAACAAAAAGTCGGTCTTCTAACCCAGAAAGAACGCCAACAAGAGTTTGAAGTAGCAGTCGAAACTGCCCAGGTTACTAGTCAAAAAGCTGAGGCAATGGTTCAAACTTTGCAAACGAAGCGCCAAGCCATCCAAGTACAGAGAAATCAAGCGGTTGAAAATGTTCAAAAGCTTCAAATGGTTTTGGAAACTGATCGTAATCAAGTTAACGCTACGCAAAATCAGATTATGACCCTTAAGCGCCAAATAGAGGCGTTAAAGCTCCAAACTAATCAGCGTGATTCGGAACATAGTCAATTTGAAAATGAGTATCGGGCAACGCAAGCGGCAGCTGAAAAACTCGAAGCTCAATTAGCCCAAACTAAGCAGACAATTGTGGATAAAGAGGCTTTGATTAACCAGTTAGCGAGTGAATACGCTAACCAAGCCGAAAGTCGTCATCATTTTGAACAAGCGCTTGCGGTTGAAAAGGAACGCTTAAATCAAGCTGAACGGGAAGTTAAAGCGACAGAAGATGAATTGGCAACTTATCAAGAGCAGTTGGCAAAACTTAAGCAACAAATTGAGAAGCAAACCGCTTCCTTAGTCCATGCTAAACCAGCAAGTCAAGTTGAAATTGAACACGCTAAGCAAGAATTAACGGGTCAACAAGCGGCGGTTGCTAAAATTGGAAATCAACTTGATGATCTAGAGGAGCAGTTGGGGGATGCGACAGAGGAAAATCAACGCCTCCAAGGTTTGATGCGAGTTGCCTATGATGATTTAACGCGAATTAACGAACAACGTCTTAAGCTAGAAACTGAAATTGATCAAGGCCAAACGCACCTACAAGAGCAATATCAAGAAACTCTTTTCACTGCTCAATCCCAAGTGATTGATCTTCCAGAAGAAGAGTTGCAACGGCAAATTAAGCTTTTGAAACGGGGGTTAGATGAACTAGGTGAGGTTAACGTTGCTTCGATTAATGAGTATCAAACTGTTAAAGAACGGTATGATTTCTTGACTACTCAACAGGCAGATTTGCAGGATGCAGAAGCGCAATTGAAGCAAACAATGGACCAGATGGACCAAGAAGTTAAAGAGCGGTTTAACAAAACCTTTATCGAACTATCGACGGCTTTTGAAACGACCTTTAAGCAGGTTTTTGATGGTGGCCAAGCTAAATTAATTTTAACGAATCCGCATGATTTGCTTGAAACGGGGGTTGATATCTACGCTCAACCACCTGGCAAAAAAAACCAACAATTAAGTTTACTTTCAGGGGGCGAAAAAGCATTAACTGCTCTGGCTTTGTTATTTGCCACCTTAAAGATTCACCCCGTGCCGTTTGCAATTTTAGACGAACCTGAAGCGGCCCTTGATGATGTCAATGTGGATCGGTTTGCAACCTACCTTGATCGTTTTGGTGATCAGGGCCCGCAATTCATTGTGATTACCCACCGGAAAGGGACAATGGTGAATGCTGATGTCTTGTACGGGGTCACAATGCAAGATTCTGGGGTATCAAAGGTGATTACCGTTAATGTTGATGAAACCCTGCGGACGGCCCAAGCTAAGTAAGGAAGTGAAGTAAAATGGGATTATTTGATATTTTTCGACGGAAGAAAAAGACTGAGTCTGAAGAAGTCACGCTTGAAAAAGAAAATGAACAAGTTGAGACGAACGCAACTTCTAAACTTGAAGATGATGGATCAAGTGTGGTAAGTCAAAGAGGCGAACAAGAAGTTACATCAACAACCGAATCTGAAGCTCACCCCGCAACCGATGAGGGAGAAGTTGATGAAGAGCACCAAAAGCAAACGGAAGAAGTAAATGATGCAGATCAATTAGGTGAAAATGAGCCTGAACCTGAAAAAAGTAGGGAGAAAGCTAATGAATTAACTGAATCGAAAGAGGCGGCTTCTGAGGCTTCTCAAGCTGAAACGGAAGAAATAACTTCCGAGAAAGCAAGTGTTGAAGAATCAGTAGATGAAGAAGTGGCTGAAGCTAATACAAGCGAGCAAGAAGCGGCGTATAACTCTGAAAGTGATCAAGCTTCAAGCGAGGATGAAATTGAAAAAGAGGCTTCAACGCCAGCCAGTGATTCCGAAGAAACAGAAACGGCCACTGAAGAGAATAGTATTGATGAAAAGTACGATCGGGGCCTCGAAAAATCACGGTCTGGTTTTGGAGCCCGCTTAAATAAGTTCTTGGCTAACTTCCGTCATGTTGATGAAGACTTCTTTGAAGATTTGGAAGATTTATTAATTGAGTCTGATGTCGGTTATGAAATGGCAATGCAACTTTCCGACTCCTTGCGAGAAGAAGTAAAGTTACAAAATGCTAAGTCAAAACAAGATATTTCCAACGTAATCATTGAAAAAATGGTTGAGTTATACGAAGCCGCTGGTGAAGACGAAAAAACTGGAATCAACTTTGCTAAAGAAGGTCCAACCGTGATTATGTTTGTTGGGGTTAATGGAGCGGGTAAGACGACCACCATTGGTAAGATGGCAGCAGCCTTTAAACGTGAAGGGGAGAAAGTTCTCTTAGCAGCTGCGGATACTTTCCGGGCTGGGGCAACGGAACAGTTAGCTGTTTGGGCTGAACGTGATGGAGTTGACATTGTAACAGGCCCCGAAAAAGGTGATCCGGCAGCGGTTGTCTTTGATGGAGTTAAAAAGGCCAAGAAAGAAAATTACGATGTCCTGTTAGTTGACACGGCGGGACGGCTACAGAATAAAGTTAACTTGATGAATGAGTTAGCGAAAATGAAGAAGATCTTAACCCGAGAAATTCCAGATGCTCCCCACGAAGTCTTATTAGTTTTGGATTCAACAACTGGCCAAAATGCCCTCAATCAAGCGAAAATCTTTAAAGAAAATACCGACGTTACCGGAATTGTCTTAACTAAGTTGGATGGTACGGCTCGTGGGGGAATTGTGTTAGCAATTCGAAATGAACTTCATCTGCCGGTTAAATATGTTGGCCTTGGGGAAAAAGTTGATGATCTCCAAACTTTTGACCCAGCAGAATTTGTTTACGGGCTCTTTAAAGGCTTGGTTGTTGCCAAATAAAGGAGGGTTATCCCATGGAGCTTGAGAAAAACGAGCGCGTAAATGCCTTGTTTGCATTTTACCAACCGCTCTTAACGAAAAAACAAAACGAATATCTTGAACTCTATTATGTGGACGACTACTCACTTGGCGAAATTGCGGAGGAATTCGGGGTTTCGCGCCAAGCGGTATATGATAATATTAAACGGACAGAAAAGATTCTAAATGGCTATGAAACAAAATTGGGATTGTTAGCAGAATTTACGGCCCGTAATCAACAATTTGACCAATTACAGGACTACGTTAAAGCTCACTATCCAGAGGACCAGAAATTAAATCAACTAGTTGCGGGACTAGCAACCCTAGAAGAGGAGTAATTAAATGGCATTTGAAGGATTAACAGAACGCCTCCAAAAGGCGATGGAAAAGTTACGAAAGAAGCCAAAGGTTACCGATGCTGACCTGCGAGAAACAATGCGCGAAATTCGGTTAGCCTTATTGGAAGCTGACGTTAACTTCGCAGTGGTAAAGGACTTTGTTAAGAAAGTCCGCGAAAAGGCAACCGGGGCGGAAGTCTTAAAGGGATTAAATCCCGCTCAACAAATTGTTAAGATCGTTAATGAAGAATTAACGGCGATGATGGGGGAAACGGCAGTTGCTCTGGAAAAAGCCCCTCACATTCCAACGGTTATTATGATGGTTGGGCTTCAAGGGGCCGGGAAAACGACTACGGCCGGGAAATTAGCCCTAAAGCTAAAGGAAGAAGAACATGCACGGCCGTTAATGATTGCGGCCGACGTATATCGGCCAGCTGCTATTACCCAGTTACAACAAGTTGCGGATTCAATTGATGTTCCTGTCTTTGAAGAAGGAACGGATGTTGATCCCGTTCAAATTGTTAAGGATGGGATGGAACAAGCTCATGCAAATCATAACGATTATGTATTGATCGATACGGCCGGGCGGTTGCAAATCGATGAAAAGTTAATGGATGAGCTAGCCAAGATTAAGGAATTAACCCAGCCAAACGAAATCCTGTTAGTTGTCGATGCGATGACCGGACAAAACGCGGTTAATACAGCCGAAGGTTTTAACGACCAATTAGACATTACCGGGGTTGTTTTAACTAAGCTCGATGGTGATACCCGTGGTGGGGCTGCTATGTCAATTCGAGCCGTCACCGGAAAACCAATTAAATTTGTCGGTGAAGGGGAAAAGATGAATGATTTGGATGTCTTCCACCCGGACCGCATGGCTTCACGGATTTTGGGAATGGGAGATATGCTTTCCCTAATTGAAAAAGCCCAAAAGAACTTCGATGAAGAACAAGCGCAAGAAACCATGGAAAAGATGCGTGAGAACAACTTTGACTACAATGATTTTCTTACGCAAATGGATCAAGTTACCAAGATGGGCCCAATGGAAAACCTGTTAAAGATGATCCCGGGGATGGCTAATAATCCAGCTCTCCAAAACGTTAATTTAGATCCTAAACAATTTGCCCATATCAAGGCAATCATTCTTTCAATGACCCCCGAGGAACGGGAAAATCCAGACTTGATGAACCCGAGTCGACGCCGGCGTTTGGCGGCTGGTTCAGGACGACCAATTGTGGAAGTCAACCGGATGATTAAACAATTTAATCAAATGCGGAAGATGATGAAGCAGGTTACCAACGGAAACTTCAATGGCCTCCAAAATCTAATGGGCGGCCAAATGCCCGGTGGTAAGATGGGACAAATGGCAATGAACCAGATGGCTCGGCGAATGAAAAAACAGAAACAAAAGCGGATGAAGGCGCTTCGGAAGGCACGGAAGAAGAAACGTTAATGAGAAAAAGAGTAACCAGAGAAATTATGATCTTCTTTGGTTACTCTTTTTTAGATTGATATAAAATATATTATAATTGTTTAATCTTGACTTGGACCCCGTTTGGATCAACCGTGATGAGTTGGTTCTCAGTCTCAGCGAAATCCCAAGTAGCGGCTAGAAAATTAGCTTTAATTGTTACGAGATCAGCTTTAAAAATGGTGTAACTTTCAAGACCAAGTTCGCCGCTTTGGTGGGTTGAAATGTTCCTTCCGGCCCAAGTATTAGTTGCGAGCTGGTGATGGTAGAGACCATCTGCCATGAAGAGAGCGGAATTACTGATTTGTTGCTTTTGGTCGAAATTCAATAGTTGTTGATAGAAATGACGGTTATCACCAATTGACTTGGCTTGCAGGTGCATGTGCCCAATTCTGGTTCCCTTTGGGAGTTGTTCTAATAAGGTTGCACCTTCAACTAACAGATTGGTGTTTAGTTCTTCGGTAACACCAATGATTTCACCGTTATCGCGAATATCCCAATCTTCAAGGGGTTGATCATGGTAGATTTCAATCCCATTTCCTTCTGGGTCTTGTAAGTATAGTGCCTCGCTGTAACGGTGGTTCGCGCCCCCAACTAAGGGGGTGTGGGTAGCGAGCAAGTGTAATAGAATGCCACCAAGATCTTTAGCACTCGGAACTAAAAAGGCGGTATGGTAGAGTCCAGTTGACCGTTTCTTAGTTTAGGGAGCTACTGCCTTTAAAGTCAAGAGTGGATAATTATCAACTCCGAGGATGACTTGCGATTGGCCTTGTTCTAATACATCTAAACCAATTCGGTCCCGATAATAAGTTGTTAAGAGTGAAAGGTGATTAACATTGAGTTGGTAAGTATCAATTATCCGTGCTTGATTGTACATAGTAACCCCTCCTTAAATGGTGTTATTTATTTTATAACACCATTTTATCATATTAGCTTACAAAAAGTAAATGTAATTATAAGAGGGAGTTTAGTTAATTGCACAGCTTATAGCCGAATCCGCGTACAGTCTTGATAAATTGTGGTTTTTTCGGATCAGCCTCAAGCTTGTCGCGGAGGTGTGAGATGTGAATATCAACGATGCGAGAACTACCGAGCAATTCATACCCCCACACCCCATTTAAGAGTTGTTCTCGGCTGAGGACTTGTCCCCGGTAGCTGATTAAATAATTTAGAAGTTGGAATTCTTTTTTGGTCAAGGTAATAACTTCATTATTTTTAGAAACTTCAAAGTGTGTCTGATCGACTCGGAGTGGGCCGATTGAAACAACTTGTTGTCGCTTAGCCTTTACTGGCTGGCTTAGCGGATCATGATTAGTAATTTGCTTGTAAAGCCACCATTTTTGCTCAAGGCAAGCACCCAAAACATCCATGCTGATTTGACGGCTAAAAATACCATCAATTTTAGTTTGGTAAAGTTTACGCTGGACCCGTACTTCTTCAGTGTTACCTAACACAAGCATTGGTTTAAAGAAATCATGTCGAATCAGCATTAGAGTTGCTAAAGAAGTGTCAAGGTTGCAAGCCTCTGTATCCCAGATCAAGCAGTCAAAAGATTCTGCAAATAAAGTAGCAACACATTGAGTTGCTGTAGTAAGGCTAGTAATTTGCCACTCTCTTTGGGTCCCCGTTTTTGTCAAACGGACTTGAAATGTAGAGTCCTTTGATAGTAATAGGATTTTTTTAATTTTCATCACCTCATAATTTACCAAATCTTTACATTCTCCATAACCAGTCTTTACAGGCGTTCGTTATGCTTTATTTGTACCATGGTAAGAATCAGAAGACAACTTATGAGGTTAAATATGAAGAAGATCATTACCTTTATTTTATGTAGCTTGGCACTACTTCTTATTTGGGGCGCTTGGCGAGCCCATCAAAGTGGTCAATTTAAGCAAACTAAAATCACGAACGTTGGTTCAACCGCACTTCAGCCTTTAACTGAAGCAGCAATCCCAGGATTCTTGAAAAATCATCCCCAGGTTAGCTTAACGGTTCAAGGTGGGGGTTCAGGAACCGGCTTGAGTCAAGTTCAAGCGGGTGCCGTTGATCTTGGTTCATCTGATGTTTTTGCAGAACAAAAAAATGGGATTAAGGCCAATCAGTTAAAAGATCACATCATTGCAGTAGCGGGAATTGTTCCAATTGTGAATCCTAAGCTACCAGTAACAGACTTAACGGCTAACCAGCTACAAGAAATTTTTACTGGAAAAATCAAAAATTGGCAAGTAGTAGGTGGACCAGATCAACCAATTACGGTGATTAACCGAGCTGAAGGAAGTGGAACCCGGGTGGCTTTTGAACAAGTCATTTTAAAAGGGAAAAAAGCGATGGTAACTCAAGAACAGGATTCTAACGGCACAGTTAAACAGATCGTTGCCAATACCCCAGGGGCGATTAGCTATGTTGCCTTACCGTATGTTAATAAGACAGTTAAAACCTTAAAACTCGATGGGATTACTGCAAACGCCCAGAGTATCACTACTAATCAGTGGCCACTATGGTCGTATGAACATATGTATACTAAAAAGCATGCCAATCCTGTAGCTAAGCAATTTATTACTTATATGCAGTCACCGGCAGTTCAAGAAAGGTTAGTTAAGAAAGCTCATTATGTCAGTGTACATGAAATGAAGGTCCAACGAGATGCTAAGGGAAAAGTAACCTCAATCAAGGAGGCAAAGTAAATGCAGGATTGGCATAAATATTTAATGGGTCCGTCAAAAGAACGGACCCAAGAAAGAACGGGGCGGGGACTAACTTATCTTTCAATCCTCCTCATTGGGCTTCTAGTTGGCACGATCATCCTCTTTCTAATCAGTAAGGGGAGTCAACTGTTTCTTGCCGGCGAAGTCTCCCCACGAAAATTTTTCTTTGCAACTATTTGGTCTCCCGGAAAGGGGGATTTTGGGGCCGCGCCAATGATTATCACTTCGCTCTTGGTGACCTTACTTGCTGGTATCATTGCACTCCCCTTAGCCTTAGCAGTTGGAATTGCGGTCGTTGAAATTTTACCGTTCAAGACCAAAAAATTGATCCAACCATTGATTGAACTTTTAGTGGGGATTCCTTCGGTTGTGTATGGTCTGATTGGATTAACTGTGATCGTACCAGTGGTTCGGCAATTAATTGGCGGGACTGGCTTTGGAATTATCGCGGCAAGCATAGTCCTTTTTCTAATGATTTTACCAACGATTACCTCAATGATTATCGAGGCTCTCCAAGCCGTTGATGAGGCGCAACGGCGAGCTTCTGCTGGCTTGGGAGCGACTCGTTGGCAAACAATTACTCGGATTGTGATACCGACCGCTAAAGGTGGGATCCTAACAGCCTTGATTTTCGGAATGGCCCGGGCCTTTGGCGAAGCCTTGGCTGTTCAAATGGTGATTGGAAATGCAACCTTAATGCCAACTTCGATTCACGGTTCAGCAGCTACGATTACTAGTGTTTTGACTACGGGAATGGGAAATACAATTCTCGGAACGCCAGCTAATGATGCTCTTTGGACCCTGGCGCTCGTCCTCCTAGGGATGTCGTTGATCTTTAACCTTATGATGCACATAGTTACCCGAAAGGAAGTTTAGGATGACAAAAGCAGAATGGATTGATCGTATTGCCACAATTTTGATTTTAACGCTAACGGCAGTTGTAGCTTGCTTAGTGTTAACGGTTCTGGGCTTAATTTTAATTCCCGGGATTCCCCATCTTTCCTGGCATTTTTTAACTAGTTCGGCCCAAGCGTTTCAAACGGGTGGCGGGATTTTTGATCAGCTATTTAACTCTTTCTACTTAGTTGTGCTTACACTACTTATATCAGTCCCTTTAGCTTTAGGAGCAGCAATCTATCTCAACGAATACGCAAAGCAAAATTGGTTTACGGATAGTTTACGCTTGACCATTGAAGTGCTTAGCTCTTTGCCATCAATTGTGATCGGTTTATTTGGTTACTTAGTATTCGTCTTAAAATGGGGCTTGGATTTTTCCCTTCTAGCAGGGGCTTTAGTTTTAACGATCTTAAACCTTCCCTTATTGACCCGAACGAGTGAAACCGCCTTAAGTCAAGTTCCCGATCTGCAACGGCAAGCGGGACTTGGTTTGGGAATGGCAAAGTGGCAGGTAATTTTAAAAATTGTCCTACCAGCGGCGTTACCAGGGATTTTAACTGGAGCAATTCTTAGTGCCGGCCGGATTTTTGGTGAGGCAGCCGCTTTGATTTATACCGCTGGTCAGAGTACGGTAGCAGTTGACTACCAAAATTGGAATCCCTTTTCACCAACTAGTTTTTTAAACCCTATGCGCCCGGCCGAAACCCTTGCCGTTCATATTTGGAAAATCAATACGGAGGGGCTAATCCCTGATGCGAGTGCAGTTTCAAGTGGTGCAGCTACAGTATTGGTGTTAACAATTTTAGTTTTTAATATTGGAGCGCGTCTAATCGGTCAGTTGATTTCGAAAAAGCTCGCAAAATAAGGAGGAAACAGATGTTAGCAGTAAAAGATTTAGCAGTTACGTATGGAGATCGTCCAGTCTTAACAAGGGTCGAAATGACTTTCCCTGAAAACCAAATTATTGCTTTGATTGGGGCTTCTGGGTCAGGGAAATCAACCTTATTACGGAGTTTAAACCGGATGAATGACGACATTGCCAAAGTTGACGGACAAATTAACTTCCATGGTGTTGACATTAATCAACCAACCGCTAACGTTTACCGAATTCGGCAGGCAATCGGGATGGTTTTTCAGCAGCCAACGCCGTTTCCAATGTCAATTTATGAAAATGTAATTTATGGTCTCCGTTTGCGAGGTGAGAAAAAGCGGCAAGTTTTGGATCAACGCGTTGAAGAAAGCTTACGCCAAGCAGCTCTTTGGGATGAAGTGAAAGATCGGCTCAATACACCAGCCCAAGCGCTATCTGGTGGTCAGCAACAACGGCTATGCATCGCTCGGACCTTAGCAACTAAACCGGAAATCATTCTAATGGATGAACCGACAAGTGCCCTTGATCCAATCTCGACAAGCCAAATTGAAGCAACTTTGGTTGACTTAAAACAAAATTATACGATCATTATCGTTACTCATAATATGCAACAAGCTTCGCGGATTTCGGATTGGACCGCTTATTTTGAACAAGGGCAATTAGTTGAATTTCAACCAACTGACCGTTTATTCTTGAATCCAAAGGAACAACGGACAGCTGACTATTTAAGTGGGAAGTTTGGTTAAATTTAAAGGGGAAAATAAAATGAGTGTAATTTTTGATGCTGAATTAAAAAAATTAAAGTCGCGCTTTATGGAAATGGGAATCGATGCAGGCGAACAGCTTTACCAAGCAACCAAAGCTTTTTTAGATCATGATAACACTCTAGCTAAGGCGGTCTTGAGTCGTGATCATACCCTAAATGATGAAGAAATTAGCTTGGAAAAACGGGCGCTTAAATTGATGGCCCTCCAACAACCGCTCGCTAATGACTTCCGTGAAATTATTAGTATTCTTAAAGCCAGTAATGATTTGGAACGGATTGGTGATTATACCACCCATATTGCCCGGGCAACGGTAAATTTAAATGAGGCTCATCACGTAGCATCCGTCGAAAATGAAGTTACCCAGTTAGCAATTCTTGTGCGCCAGATGCTAGAAAAGATTATGGATGCTTATGCGAATTTAGATGAAAAGGGCGCCTATGAAGTTGCCAACATGGACCTGCAAGTTGACGTTATTTATGTGCGGCAACAAAAGGCGGTTTTAAAGGCAATGCAGGCGAAGCCAAGCCAAATTCCTGCCTATGAAAGCTATTTGGGAATGATTCGCACCCTTGAACGGACCGGCGACCATATCGTTAACTTAGCGGAATGGATCATTTACATTGCTTCGGGGAAGTTGGTAGAACTAAATCCTGGGAAGGCTGATCCAAAGTTAGTGCAAGAGAAATTGAAGCAACAATAAAAAAGTTTTCCTAACTATTCATCCTCATATGGATTCGCGAGCATCGAACAAGTTGGCTAGCTACGGCCTTAGAGGACAAGTGCGAACGGAAAGTAAGTTGGTAGGAAAGCTCCTAGACGGTCCTATGAGATAATGAAACAGCCGGAGTGAAATTTGCAAAGCAAATTTTCTCCGGCTGACTTATTTATAAGGGCCGTGCTTTCTTACCGCGATATCATAGTAATAATGATCTCAAAGTTGCGTTAACTACTGAGAATTAACCTTCATTCTTCTTATCTCACAGGACCATCTGAAGGCTTTTTGCTAACTCACTTTTAGAATAGCTCATCCTCAAGTGCTTGGAGTTGAGCTTGATAGGAGTTAGTGGTTAAGATTAAGTCTTGGGCTAGTCGCTTTACTCGCAATTTAATTTCATCAGTGACAATTTCGTGATCAATAATATCTTTGCTTTCAACAAAAAGGGTTGATGGTAACGTTACCACTTTCATGAAAGCGAGGATTGGCTTGAGTTGGTAATCTGCCACCAAGAAATGGTGCGAACTTCCAGCTGTAATGACAGCGGTGGTTACCTTATCAGCTAAGGCCCGGCTGGTAAGAGGTCGAGGACATTCTTGAGGGCCCCGGAGATGCTAGCTTGATATACGGGAGTACCAAAAATTAGGGCATCGGCGTTCATAATGGTATCAGCGACTAAGCGAGTATCACCATTGTATTCCCGGAAATCCCGTCCATCACTAAAAACTAGGTTAAGCTTGCGCAAATCAAGAAGGGTAATCTCAGCATCAGATGCCTGCTGACTTAATTCTTTTTGAAGGGTTTCTAAAACAGTAATCGTATTTGAACCAGTATTGCACCGGCAACTAAGGCAATTTTCATTTCTCCATTCCACCTTTCTTTAGAGCTTGACTCTCATTGGTTTGGGTATATTTCCGTAATTTAGGAAGAATTTTTGTCCCAATTGTTTCAATTTCTTCCATTACCTTTTTATGTGGAATGCCCCCAAAGTCAATGTGCGCAATGTAGCGTTGCATGCCGAATTGTTCGTATTGATAAATTAACTTTTCAACAATTTCGTCAGGGTCACCAATTGCCATGACTTCTTCAGGATCACGTTGCATTGCAAATAGACGCTTGTTAAAGCCATAGCCGTTGGTCCGAGCCATGCTAATGTTTAACCGAGGGTAATATTCACGCAAGGCCGTTGGCATATCCTTGGCAGTATAGAAGAGACCACCCGTGGTCAAAGGAAAATCAGTTGGATCATAGCCACTTAAACGAAGACTTTGCCGGTAATAGTAGATAGTTTCTTTAAACCTCGAAACTGGGCCAGCTAGCATTGCGACTGTCATCGGTACCCCAGCTTTTCCAGCTTTAATGGAACTTTGTGCAGAACCACCGACAGCGCGCCAAATTGGCATTTTCTCGTTGAGCGGGCGGGGAAGAACTTCTGCGTTTTCGAGAGGGGCCCGAAATTTACCAGACCAGGTTACTTTGGGATGATTAGCAATCTCTAAAAGGAGTTTGAATTTTTCTTCAAATAAATCTTCGTAGTCTTCTAAGTTGTAACCTAACAATTTAAAGAGCCCAAGCCGAGAAGCCCGGCCGGCAACAAGTTCAGCTCGGCCGTCGGAGAGCAAATCTAGGGTAGCAAAATTTTCAAATACTCGGACGGGGCCTGAAGTAGAGAGGATCGTTGCTCCTGAGCCGATCTTAATGTGATGAGTAGCGTTAGCGATTGACCCTAAGATTATGGCATGGGCCTGGCTAACAAAGTATTCTTGATGACTTTCTCCAAGACCAAAATAATCTAATCCAGCTTCTTCAGCAAAGGTTGCGGTTTCAACAAGTTCATCAATCCGTTGTTTTTCGCTTGCAACTTCATTCGTTAAGGGATCCGGCATCCGGTCACCCAGACTGTAAAGCCCAAATTCAATTCCTTTTTGAGGCTCAAAACGGTAATCTTGCATTAATGACATGGTTCTTACCTCCTACTAACTTTATGTAAGTAACGATAAAACAAGTTGACTAGAAATAGAAGATGCCACTTTAAAGGTATCAGGTTACTTTGTGGTAACCATGATCTTAGATGGTATAATAATTGCAAAATAAAGGGGGCTTTGAAATGGAGTTTCAACCGTTGGGGTGTAAGATTAATGATGGTTTAAATAGTTTGCTTGGAAAATGGAAAATTCCTGTCTTAATCCAGTTACGAGCAAATGCTAAGATGCGCTTTTCAGATATACAACGATCATTACCGGAAATTACGAAAAAGATGCTTTCTCAAACCCTTCGAGAATTAGAGGAAGATGATTCAGTTGCTCGCAAAGTTTACCCCACGGTTCCACCAAAAGTTGAGTACTCTTTGACACCGCATGGTCAAGAATTGGAGTCGACGCTTGATGTCTTGCATGTTTGGGGTTTAAAGCACGCTGCTCATTTACAGAGTTTGCAAAAAAAATCCGAAAAAATTAAGCTGTCAAGAAAAAACCCTTTACATTCATTTGAAAACTTGGTATATTATTACCTGTTAGAAAAAAGGGCAAGGAGGTGTCAATGAATGTCTGTTAAGATTCGTTTAAAGCGGATGGGTTCCAAGAAGCGCCCATTCTACCGGATCGTGGTTGCTGATTCACGTTCCCCACGTGATGGTCGTTTCATCACTACGCTAGGGACTTACAACCCATTGACTACGCCAAAGGAAATTAAGTTTGACGAAGACGCAGTTATGGACTGGCTCCAAAAGGGTGCACAACCTTCCGATACTGTTCGGAACATGTTCCAAAAGGCTGGGGTTATGCAAAAGTTCCACGAAGCTAAGTACGCTAAGAAGTAATGGGATTGGTTATGGTTACAACAGATTTTTCAGAATTGATCTTAACTTTAGTTCAGCCTTTGGTGAAAAATCCGGCGCTTGTTAAGGTCACCCCGCGTGAAGGAGAACGTTACTTAGATTACGTTCTCGACGTCGATCCGGCTGACGTTGGCCGGGTAATTGGTCGCCAAGGACACGTGATCTCTGCATTACGGACTTTGGTGGAAGGGGCCCGGGATAAGCGGGTGAATATGAAGAAAATTAGGTTAGTAATCAATGATCAACGCCATTAAAAAGGATCGTGACGAGTAATTGTCGCGATCCTTTTTGCTCATATAAGGAGAAAAAGGATGAATTACTACCACGTCGGAAAAATCGTGAATACCCACGGAATCCGAGGAGAAGTTAAAGTGATGGTGACAACCGACTTTCCGGAAGAACGGTTTGCCCAAGGTAAACAATTAGTAATTTTAAAGGGCGACGAACCTATTAACGTAACGGTTGAAAAAGCTCGGATGCACAAAGGAATGGAATTAATTAAGTTTGCGGAATTTGACAATATTAATGATGTTCAGACTTTCCGAGATTGTTTCTTGGCAGTTACCGAAGAGGATCAGGCAGAACTTGCTGAAGGCGAATATTACTATCACCAAATTATCGGCTTAAAGGTTGTGACAACGGAAGGGCGGGAGCTAGGGAAAATTAAAGAAATCCTAGCCCCTGGTGCGAACGATGTTTGGGTTGTTCAACGGCCTAAACAATCTGATTTACTCTTGCCGGTAATTGATGATGTCGTTAAGCAAGTTGATCTTGACGGCGGCTACGTTGAAGTTGAATTGTTGGAGGGCCTTGAATAATGCGAATTGATATTTTAAGTCTTTTCCCGGATATGTTTCAGGCAACGCTTGGACAATCAATTGTTGGCCGCGCTCAGGAAGATGGTTTTCTAGATATTAAGGTGACCGATTTTCGCCAATATACGACGGATAAACACAATCACGTTGATGATGCCCCCTTTGGCGGGGGAGCTGGGATGCTACTGCAAGCTCAACCCATCTTTGACGCAATGAGCGCCATTGATGAGCAAACGAGGGATACTTATCCAAAAGGGCGGGTAATTTTAATGGATCCGGCTGGTCGACGGTTTGATCAAGCTTATGCTCGGGAACTTGCTCAAGAGGAACATCTAACTTTTATTTGTGGTCACTATGAAGGTTATGATGAGCGTATTCGGGAGCTGGTTACTGATGAAGCTTCCCTCGGTGATTACGTTTTAACGGGGGGCGAATTAGCGGCGATGGTAATGATTGATGCGACCGCCCGTTTTGTTCCAGGAGTTTTGGGAAATATGGCTTCGCCGATGGGAGATTCATTCTCAAATGGCCTTCTCGAGTATCCCCAATACACGCGACCAGCTGATTTTCGGGGAAGAAAGGTTCCTGCAGTTTTAACCTCTGGAAACCACCAAAAGATTCGGGAATGGCGAATGAAAGAATCGTTACGGCGAACCCTTGAACGGCGACCAGATCTTTTAAAAACCGCTAAATTAACTCCGGAGCAACGGATTATCCTCCAAGACCTTAAGCTTGAGCAGGAGGATGAATAATGGGGAAACTTCTTCATCGCTTGCTCCTTAAGGAAGATCCGTCGACTTATCAGTTAAAGGATGGAAGCTTGGACGTAAGCGGTGAATAACCGCACGTATTGACAAAAAAAACGGACTAAGTACTTTTTTGACGTGTACTTAGCCCGTTTTTTCGTTGCTATTTATGGCATGCTACTTGAACTTGTTTTGCCCAAGGCAAATAAGCCGTAAGATCCTCATCAATACGGTTAGGGA
>DWYX01000012.1 GCA_019118465.1 Candidatus Limosilactobacillus faecipullorum
GAGACTTTGGCGTATCACCCTGAGCGTGCAAAACGGGTGCGAAAAGCCTTCGGAAACGGTTTTAACTGTTCGAGAATCAAGCGTAACTTGATTCTCCATTGCCTAAACGATTTCCAGATCAAGAGGCACACTGTTGCCTTTTGATCCAGAAGCTCGGTCATTTATGGCCGAGTAGTTCACAGTATGCTGAAAGAAATTTTACTAACGAGGAAAAGCTTATGTACCAAGAAATTAAAGCCAAATTTGAAGCGATTGCTAACCCCGACCAAGCGATCCCTATGGCTAAATATATGCGGAATCAGTTTGAATTTTATGGTATCAAGTCCCAAGCCCGGAAAGTAGCCGAAAAGGATTTGATTACCCAGGCCAAAAAGGCAAAGCAAGTTGAGTGGGAAAGTTTAGCCCAAATTTGGGATGATCCCCACCGGGAAATGCAATATTTTGTGGCTGATTATTTGATGGGAATGGTCCGCTTCATGACTTATGAAAATCTGCCGAAAATGAAAAAGTTCGTTACGACCAAACAATGGTGGGACACGATCGACACCTTGGTGAAGGTCTACGGGAAAGTTGGCCTTAAAGATAAACGAGTGGATGCCTTAATGCTAACGTGGTCAACCGATGAAGATTTCTGGTTGCGGCGGGTTGCCATTGAATATCAGCTACTGCGCAAAGATAAATTAAAACCAGATCTTTTAGCAACCATCATTGAAAATAACCTTGGCAGTGATGAGTTCTTCGTCAACAAAGCCATTGGTTGGGCCCTGCGGGATTACTCGAAAACCAATCCCGCTTGGGTACAAGCGTTTATTGAGAGCCATCAAACCGGTTTGAGTAAATTGTCGATCCGGGAAGGAAGTAAGTATCTGAATTTAGATTAGCAAAAGGGGCTGATTATAGGAAAGTAAATTATAAGTACGGATAGGATGACTACGAATACTGTTTTAGCATCGTTAAGGATAAATACGATGTGGATACTTTGATTAATGAAATTGATAATAAGTATCGAAGTGCTGATTTTTTACGTTGAATCATTAAATCACTGGTAGTGAACTCGGCTTTAGTATAATGGACGCTTATATTTACGTGAATTCAATTGAAGATCTAATTCCGCCAATTTTAACACTAGCGGATCAAGGCCAAGATATCAATAACCTAAGGGCTACGTCACTGGGTACGTAGGCTAAGCGGAGATGGATTTGATCTTGTGGGCACCACACCGCCCCGGGCTTCACCGCTAGTTGCCTTGATGGCACCCAAGAGAATCCGGATGGTGGTTGATTTTCCAGCACCGTTGGGCCCGATAAAACTGAGTTTTGATGAGTACATCAAAGAAATCTAAGATCCAGACTCACCATATTACCTTGGATATTAACCCAAAAATGCCTCATAGCAGTGAAGTTGCTGTGAGGCATTTTATGTAGGAGAAGTTAATTGATTCTAGCAGTTTGGAAAGTCGGTAAACCCTAAAAAATTTGAAAAGTTTTCAGTCAAACGGTTGGCAGAAAAGGTTGAATATGATAGGATGATTGCATATCCATTAGAAAATAATGAGGAAATGTTTTGGTTGAACATATATAGAAAGGAATGATCGAATGAATTATCGGGAAACGGCCTCTCAAGTACTTCAAGCTGTTGGGGGACCAGGAAATGTTAAATCATTGATGCATTGTACAACCAGATTACGCTTTACCTTACAAGACGTAGGACAAGCCGATGTCGATGCGATGAAGCAAGTTGATGGGGTTCTTGGAGTCGCTAATAGTAGTGGTCAGTTCCAAGTAGTCTTTGGTCCAAGGGTGAATGAAGTTTACAACGCAACCCAGGCGTTATTAGATTCTGGGGGACCTAGAGATAAGACTTTAACTACAAGTAAAATGAAAAAACAAAAATGGCATCAACGATTCCTTGATTTTATCGTTGCAGTTTTTCAACCTTTAGTCCCTGCCATTGCTGGTGGGGGGATTCTAAAGTCGCTATTATTGCTTTTGTCAATGTTTGGATGGCTTAGTCAGACTAGTTCTTTATATCAAGTCCTTTACTTTGCTGGAAATGCGCCACTATATTTCTTGCCACTTTTAGTTGCAGTGACAGTAGCTCAGAAATTGGGCTCAAATGTTTTAGTAGCGCTGTCAGTGGTTAGCACTTTAGTTCTTCCTGATCTAGTAACTAGCTTGGGGAAGGGAATGCACCTTTTCGGTTTGACGGTTACAAACGTTAACTATTCTAGTCAAGTCTTACCGGCAATCTTAGCAGTTTTACTCTATACATATGTGGAACAATTATTAAATACATATTCACCAAAAACAATTCGAGTTTTCTTTGTTCCCTTAGTTGGAATGGCGGTTACCGTTCCTATGACTTTACTTTTCTTAGGACCTGCTGGTTATGTGGCTGGGCAAGGATTTACAGCTGTTATCTTATGGTTATCTAATCATCTTGGTTGGGTAGCAACGGCATTACTTGCTGGAGTTTTACCGCTTTTGGTTTCCACTGGGATGCATAAACCACTAGTACCATATGTAGTGACATCATTGAGTACGTTGAAAAAAGAATTCTTGTACCTTCCAGCCTCACTCGCTCATAACATTGCTGAAGCTGGGGCTTGTTTAGCTGTAGCTACTAGGACAAAAGATAAGAAACTTCGGGCAGTTGCTTTATCCGGAGGAATTTCAGCGCTTTTTGGAGTAACAGAACCGGCAATTTACGGGGTAACACTTCAACACCGACGGGTCTTACTAAACGTGATGTTTAGTTCTGCTGTTAGTGGTGCCTTTATTGGGATGATTGGTTTAAATGGATTTGCTCCGGTTGGTCCGGGAGTTGCCAGTTTAACAATCTTTGTAGATAAAGCTAACCCAGCCAATTTTGTTCATGCATTATGGGGATTTGTAGTTGCTTTTGTTTTATCATTTGGACTAGGCTTCTTTACCTGGAAAGATCTTGAAACAACGAAAGATGATCAGCATGAAGCTACCAAAGTGAACGCAACTAGGGAAGTTGATCATGTTAAGTTAGTAGCACCAGTAATGGGGAGAAATATGCCCTTAAAAGAAGTTAAGGACGAAGTTTTTGCTAATGGACTGATGGGGGAAGGCTTCGCAGTTTATCCATCTGAAAATACTATAAATGCACCAGTAAGTGGGCAAGTTGTTTTAGTTGCTGAAGACGGGCATGCAGTTGGAATTCGAACAGCTACAGGGGCAGAAGTTCTTGTACATGTTGGGATTGATACGGTTCAACTACATGGTAAGTATTTTCTGTCTCGCTGCCAAGTAAATGATCAGGTAAAGGTCGGTGATCCGTTGCTAGAATTTGAAGTTGATCAAGTTGTCAAAGCTGGTTATGATCCGACGGTTGTTGTAGTAGTTACCGAATCTGCGGAAGAACACTTTAGTTTTCCGCTTGTATCACCTCGTAAAATGGTAACGGGATAGGAGGGTGGACATGTCATTTCCTACTAATTTTCTATGGGGCGGTGCGATAGCAGCTAATCAAGTCGAAGGTGCTTGGCAAGCCGATGGTAAAGGGATGTCAGTTGCTGATATTGCACAATACCGGCCACAAGCTGGAAAGGATTACCATCAGCAAGTTGCAGTTGATAGTCAGACTATTCAAACTGCAATTGACGACCCGAGTGATCAGAACTATCCGAAGAGGCGTGGCATAGACATGTATCATCAGTATAAAAGTGATATTAAATTATTGGCGGAGATGGGAATCAAAATACTTAGGTTTTCGATTGCATGGACTCGCCTCTATCCCACTGGTGAAGAAGAAAAGCCGTCACAAGCTGGAATTAATTATTATCGGAAGTTTCTAGATGAGCTTGCCAAATATGATATTGAACCGATGGTGACATTATCCCACTATGAAATGCCACTTCATTTGGCGCTTAAATATAATGGTTGGGCTGATCGAAGGGTAATTAACAAATTTGAACGTTTTGCAACAACTTGTTTTAAAAATTTCCCAATGGTCAAGTATTGGTTAACTTTTAACGAAATTGATAGCATCACACGACACCCTTTTACTTCAGCTGGGATTATTCCAGACAGAACTAAGAATTTATTGGCGACAGAATATCAAGCTTTGCATCATCAATTTGTTGCCTCTGCTTTGGTTACGAAAAAATGTCATGAATTAATTCCCGGAAGTCAAGTTGGTTGCATGCTAACAAAATTAACAACTTATCCGGCGACGGCAAAGCCAGAGGATGTCTTGGCTGCTTTCAATAAAAATACCATGAATTATTTTTGCTCAGATGTACAAGTTAAGGGGCAGTATCCAAAATTAATATTAAATTATTTCAAGCGTCAGCACTTAGATATTCGAATGACTAAGGACGATCTTGCGGTCTTAAAAGCTTATCCGGTAGACTTTGTTTCGTTTAGTTATTACATGTCGATGTTGGTAGCTAGCGATGAAACAGGATTGACTTTGACTGCTGGAAATACTGTGGTTGGAGGTAAAAATCCGTACTTACCGACGACTCAATGGGGATGGACAATTGATTCATTGGGATTGGAAACGTCACTTTTGGAGCTCTATGATCGTTATGAAAAACCATTGTTTGTGGTTGAGAATGGTGCTGGAATGGTTGATAAAGTAGAAGCTGGAAAGGTTCACGATAGTTATCGGATTAACTATTATCGTGAACACTTTAAAGCAATGGCTAAGGCAATCGATCAAGG
>DWYX01000013.1 GCA_019118465.1 Candidatus Limosilactobacillus faecipullorum
GTTCCAGTTTGGAACGGTTTAACTGATGAAGATCACCCAACCCAAGTTTTGGCTGACTTCTTAACTGCTAAGGAAGTTTTGAAGAAGGAATACAAGGACATCAAGTTTGCCTTTGTTGGTGACGGTCAAGACAACGTTTCTAACGCTTTGATGCTTGGGGCTGCTGTTATGGGGATGGAATACCACGTGGTAACCCCTAAGGAATTGAACCCAACGCCAGAAGTTCTTAACAAGGCGCAAGAAATTGCTGCTAAGACTGGTGCTAAGATTGTTGTTTCCAACGACATCAAGGAAGGTGTCAAGGGCATGGATGTTATCTACGCCGACGTTTGGGTATCCATGGGTGAACCAGACGAAATCTGGGAACAACGGATCAAGTTATTGAAGCCTTACCAAGTTACGAAGGAAGTTATGGAAGCTACTGGCAACCCTAACGCAATCTTCGAACACTGTTTACCTGCATTCCACGACCAAGAAACTGGTGTTGGTAAGAAGATCTTTGAAAAGTACGGTTTGAAAGAAATGGAAGTTACTGATGAAGTCTTTGAAAGTGAACAATCCGTTGTCTTCCGTGAAGCAGAAAACCGGATGCACACGATCAAAGCGGTTATGGTAGCAACTTTAGGTGATTAGTTAGGAGGATGCAGAAATGGCAAAAGTAGTCGTTGCTTTAGGGGGAAACGCCCTGGGTAAATCTCCAGAAGAACAACTGCAGTTAGTTAAAAATACCGCAGCTTCACTTGTGGGGTTGATTGATGCGGGAAACCAAGTGGTGATCAGCCACGGGAATGGCCCCCAAGTTGGTCAAATTAATTTAGGGATGAATTTTGCCGCGGAGAACGGAAAGACGGCCGCTTTCCCATTCCCCGAATGCGGTGCAATGAGCCAGGGGTACATCGGCTACCATTTGCAACAAAGTCTGCAAAATGAGCTCCACAAGCGCTGGATGAAGAAAAACGTGGTAACCACGGTGACCCAAATCGTCGTTGACCAAAACGACCCGGCCTTCAAGAACCCAACGAAGCCCGTTGGTGATTTCTACACCAAGGAACAAGCTGACCAAATCGCTGCCGACAAAGGTTATACCTTCAAGGAAGACGCTGGTCGGGGTTACCGGCAAGTGGTTCCATCACCACTACCACAAAAGATTATCGAACTCGACAGTATTGAAACCCTAATCAACAACGGTGACTTAGTTATCGCTGGTGGTGGGGGCGGAATCCCAGTTGTAATTACTGATGAAGGCCTCAAAGGGGTTCCAGCCGTAATCGATAAGGACCGTTCCAGTGCCCTTTTAGCTGATAACATCAATGCGGATAAATTAATTATCTTGACAGCGGTTGACTATGTTTACATCAACTTTAATAAGCCGGACCAAAAGCGGTTAGATCGGCTTTCGGTTGATGAAGCTAAGGAATATATGGCTCAAGATCAATTCGCAGCCGGCAGTATGTTGCCAAAGATCCAAGCTTGCTTGTCCTTCGTTGAAGGTCACCCAGAACGTGAAGCAATCATTACTTCCCTTGATGGGTTGGACGATGCTTTGGCTGGTAAGCTCGGAACGGTAATTCACGGCTAAACTAATCCCAATGTGATTCTCTTGATTTAACACTTTTTTTGAATAGATAGGAGTGTAAAAAATGACAAGTCCGATCCACGTTACTTCTGAAATCGGTAAGTTAAAGACGGTTATGCTCCACCGGCCAGGACGTGAAATTGAAAACATCACCCCTGATTCAATGGAACGCTTACTCTTTGATGACATTCCATACTTACCAATTGCTCAAGAAGAACATGACTTTTTTGCCCAAACTTTACGTGACCAAGGTGTTGAAGTAATTTACTTCGAAAAATTAGCAGCTGAAGCTTTAGCTGATGAAAAAGTTCGCCAAGAATTTTTGAACCGGATGGTTGCTGAATCAGGTTACGTTGCTGGGGCAACACATGATGCTTTAATGGAATACCTTTCTGCAATGAACCCTCAAGACATGGTTAACAAGATCATCGAAGGGGTTCGGGGAACTGATATCGATCTTAAGCATGGTGACTTACAATCAGTTTCCGAAAATACGGATTGGCCATTTTTGATGGACCCAATGCCAAACGCTTACTTTACCCGGGACCCACAAGCCTCAATTGGTGAAGGGATGTCAATTAACCGGATGACTTTTGCTGCTCGGCAACGGGAATCCTTAATTACGGAATACATCATCAAGTACAATCCACGCTTTGCTGGCAAGGTTGAAGTATGGCGTGACCGGAACCACACGACCCACATCGAAGGTGGGGACGAATTGGTTCTTTCTAACCACGTCTTAGCAATTGGAATTTCTCAACGGACGACAGCCGATGCAATTGAAGATATCGCTAAGAACCTCTTCAAGGACTCCGACTACGACACCGTAATTGCAATTTCAATTCCACACAACCACGCAATGATGCACTTGGATACCGTCTTTACGATGATTAACTATGATCAATTTACGGTTCACCCAGCTATCTTGGATGACAATGGTCAAGTTGACAATTGGGTTCTTCACCCAGGTAAAGATGGTGAAATCACGATGGAACACCATACCGACATCAAGGAAGTTTTGAAGAAGGCTTTGAACAAGCCAGAAATCGACTTGATCCCAACTGGGAACGCTGATCCAATCGTGGCACCACGTGAACAATGGAACGACGGTTCAAACACCTTGGCAATCGCACCAGGTGAAGTTGTTACCTATAACCGGAACTACGTATCAAATGACTTATTACGTGAACACGGGATTTTAGTTCACGAGGTTCGCTCGAGTGAATTATCCCGGGGCCGTGGTGGTCCGCGGTGCATGTCTTGTCCAATCGTTCGTGAGGACATCGACTAACTAAAATTTAGCGGAGGTGATCTAGATGGTACCAACGACTACCTAGGGTTACTTCCGCTTTTTTTGAGTCAAAAATTATGCGGTTAACTTTATAATTAACGTGTATAATATAATTAATAGTAGGAATTGATGTTAGTAATCGCAGCAATTCCTATTTGCAATCATTCTTTGTTACAGGTTGGTTTATAGAATCGAGGAGTGAAAAATGGAAAACAAAAAAGGAATTAGCCGGACTGAGCTGATCGCCTTGATCGTTAGTTCCTGTATTGGGACTGGGATCTTCGGGATTACGACGAACGTTGCGGCTGCTGCTGCACCAGGGCCAGCTTTATTAGCATGGTTATTCGTTGGGGTTGGGATCTTATTCCTGGTGCTCTCATTGAATAACTTATCAAACAAGCGTCCTGATCTTGAAGCTGGGATCTTCTCTTACGCTAGGGCTGGTTTTGGTCCCCTGGGGGAATTTATTTCCGGTTGGTCATACTGGTTGTCAGCATGGCTTGGGAATATTGCCTTTGCGACGATGCTGATGAGTTCATTGGGGACCTTTATTCCAATGTTCAAGGGTGGTCAAAATTTAGCGTCAATTATTGTTGCAATCATCTTCTGTTGGGTTTTAACCCTTTTAGTTAACCAAGGGGTGGAAAGTGCTTCCTTCATTAATTCAATTGGGACAGTCTTTAAGGTTATTCCACTGGTTCTTTTCATTATTTTAATGTTCATTGGTTTTAAGGGAGGGCTCTTTACTGCTGATTTCTGGGGTCGCGTTGCTAACAACATGTCCAAGGGCACCACAACTGGTTCAGTTTGGGAACAAATGAAAGGTACGATGATGACTTTGATTTGGGTTTTCATCGGGGTTGAAGGTGCTTCTGTTATGTCCCACCGGGCCAAGAATCGTTCACAAGCGGAACAAGCTACGATTATCGGGTTTGTACTCTTGGTTTTGATCTATGTTATGATTTCCATCTTGCCATACGGTCACTTGAGCCGGGCTGCCTTAGCCGCTAGTGGTCAACCAGCCCTTGGGAGTGTTCTTGAAGCCGTTGTTGGTCACTGGGGGGCCGTAATGATTAACGTTGGGTTGATTATCTCAACGATTATTTCTTGGTTATCCTGGACGATGTTACCAGCTGAAACGACGATGTTAATTGCTGATGACAAGGCAATGCCAAAGGTATGGGGAAAGGTAAACGCTAAGGGAGCTCCAACAACTTCCTTGATGATTACTGGGGTTCTGCAAACGATCTTCCTCTTCTCCTTACTCTTCACGCAACAAGCTTACGAGTTTGCTTACTCATTAGCTGCTGCTGCGATTTTATTCTCATACTTACTCGTTGGTTTATACCAAATGAAGTACAGTGTTGAGAACCAAGAATGGGGTCAATTCACAGTTGGTTTATTAGCTTCTGTCTTCCAACTTATTTGTATGGTTCTTGCTGGTTGGAGCCAAGTGCTCTTAGTTTCTATCAGTTTTATTCCAGGATTCATCATTTACTGGCAAAACTGCAAGGAACAAAACCACAAGATGAGTGGGGCTGAAAAGACGATTATCGTCTTGGTTCTCTTACTTTCAGTTCTTGCCATTTACTTTGTTACTAACGGTACGATTGCAATTAGCTAGGAACTGAGAGGTCGGGAAAGGGGCTGGAGAGAAACTATTAAGGCCACTAGTTTAAAGGTTGGAACGCAGCCGACACAACTTTGAAATTATCGCAAGCAATAAACTGCTAACGATAATTTGGCTACTTAACCTTTATTAGTAGCCTTTTACTATAATTAAAGTCATTAACCAGCCATGCCAGAGTGGTGAAATTGATGTTGGCAAACAAAGTGAGCCTACAAATCATCTCCACCACGTTCCCTGGATAATGGCTGGGACTTTCCAGCCTGCTCTTTGATTAATTAAGTATAAATAAAGCGGATGAACCGAGAAATATTTTTCTCGAGCTCATCCGCTTTTAATTTTGAAATGTTTGCTTAATTTGTGGTGGTTAAGGAACCATCCGTAGGCTTTGTTAATTCGTTTTGGCTACTTTCAGCTGTAACCACAATCTCACCATCGTCGTTTAGTTGAGCAACGAGGCGGTGATCGTTATTGTGTTCAAGTACAAAGTCGGCAATTTGGTCTTCAATATGTTCTTGGATAACCCGCCGCAATGGTCGTGCCCCCATCTTTGGATTGTAGCCAAGTTCCACGAGCTTTTCTTCGACATTTTGTGGAACGGTGACGTGAAGATCGCGATCAGCTAGCATTTGGTTAACGTCACCAACCATCAAGCCAACGATCTTCATTAAGTCGTCCTTAGTAAGGGCGTTAAATTCAACAATGTCATCAAACCGGTTTAAGAATTCTGGTTTGAAGTAGTTGGTTAACTTATCCATGACGGAGTTAACGTTACCGGCAGTTTCAGCTCCGAACCCAACACTAGCAACGGCATCACCAGAACCAGCATTAGAAGTCATGATAATGATGGTGTCCTTAAAGGAAACCGTCCGACCTTGGGAGTCGGTTAAGCGACCATCATCTAGGATTTGCAAGAACATGTGCATAACATCTGGGTGAGCTTTTTCAACTTCGTCCAAGAGAATCAAGCTGTATGGATGACGCCGAACTTGTTCCGTTAATTGACCAGCTTCTTCGTAACCAACGTAACCTGGCGCAGCCCCGATTAACTTCGAAGTTGAGGTCTTATCCATGTATTCGGACATATCAAACCGAATCATGGCATCCTTAGAACCAAAGAGTTGTTTAGCTAATTGCTTAGCGGTTTCGGTCTTCCCAACCCCAGTTGGTCCAACAAAGAGGAAGGAACCGATTGGCCGACCAGACTTGTTCAAACCAATCCGGTTCCGCCGAATAGCTCGGGCAATCTTATCAACGGCTTCGTTTTGACCAATGACGTGTTTTTCAAGTTCCTTATCAAGGCCTTTAAGTTGATTTTGTTCTTGCTTTTGCAAATCACCAACCGGAATATTCGTTTTTTCTTCGACGATCTTTTCCATGTCGTTAATATCGACTACGGCTTCATCAGTGACCTTGTTTTCTTCCGCTTCCTTCTTAGCCTTGGTCAATTTTTCAACTTGATCCCGGTAGAAGGCCGCCTTTTCGTAGTCTTGGCTTTCAACAGCTTGTTGCTTATGGGCTTCAGCGGTGTGAATTTGGTTTTCAATGGCGTTTGGATCAACGTTCTTCAAGGTCAAGTTCTTCCGTGAGCCAGCTTCATCAAGTAAATCGATGGCCTTGTCAGGTAAGTACCGGTCTTGGATGTAGCGGTCTGATAGCTTAGCAGCCGCTACAATTGCCTCATCAGTATACTTAACATGGTGGTAATCTTGGTAACGACTCTTAATTCCATCCAAAATCTTAATGGTTTCATCAACGCTTGGTTCAGCAACTTCAACTGGTTGGAACCGCCGCGCTAAGGCACCATCTTTTTCAATCTTCCGGTATTCATTTAGAGTCGTAGCCCCAATTAATTGGAATTCACCCCGCGCTAAGGCTGGTTTTAAGACGTTTCCGGCATCCATCCCACCTTCAGCGTTTCCGGCTCCCATGATTTCATGGATTTCGTCGATGAAGAGGATAATGTTATGGTTCTTAGAAACTTCTTCGATTAATTGTTGCATCCGCTTTTCGAATTGGCCCCGGATCCCGGTCCCTTGAACAAGGGAAACCACGTCTAATCGAATAATTTCCTTGTTAGCCAACTTTTCGGGAACTTCACCGGAAACGATGGCTGTTGCTAAGCCTTCAACTACTGAGGTTTTCCCAACCCCGGCTTCACCGATCAGCACGGGATTGTTCTTTGTCCGCCGGTTTAAAATTTCAATTACCCGGTGAATTTCCTTATCTCGGCCAATTACTGGGTCAATCTTTCCTTGGCGGGCGAGATCAGTCATATTAATCCCATATTGACCTAAGACGCCCTTACCACGTTGACCGTTGCCGCCTTGGCGTTGGCCTTGCGCTTGACCGCCACCATTAGCAGCTTGATTTTGCATATTGTTTAAGGCATTCATGAAATCATCGAGGTTACCAAATCCAAAAGCATTGTTCATATCGTTTCCCCCATTTAACATTTGCATCTGTTGATTTTGTAATTTTTGATAACAATTTTGGCAGAGGTCAATCTTCATTTTTTGGCCATTCATCATCATTTGGAGATGAATCGTCGCTGGATTTTTTTGACAGATTTGACATAGCATGATTTAATTCCCCCTTGCCAAGTCGATTTGACCTTTCTTGACTATTGGCTTTAATTATACTTACTTTTTCACTTAAAGCAAGTTTTCTATCTTGTTTTTCGTGTAAAATAAGGGTTAGAAAGAATTTCTTTTGAAAAGAACTATAAGATAAACGTCAATTGCTAGTTTGTAACATTCCAAATTTTGCTAGATTATTCGTCATGACAAGTGCCTCGATCTGTGCTTGCAATCCCACCAAACTACGAGCATAAGTCTGTTCGCTTCCCAAGAGTTTCAATT
>DWYX01000014.1 GCA_019118465.1 Candidatus Limosilactobacillus faecipullorum
TGAAAATCATGGCGATCATAACTAGACTTAAAGTAGCTTAACAAGGCAAAGACTCCTTTTTTAGTCTACTTTGAGTCTAACCTTGTTAGGCTTTTTTTGTTAAATGTTACGAACTAGCAAATCGCGTATTAATTACATTTAAATATTATTTTGTGGAAAATGGGAAGGTTGGTGCAGAGCCGACCTTTTTTGTTTTCTTAAGAGGTTATCCATGTTAGCACTGTTTAAAAAATCTCTTGATATAAGGTTATATTTCATCTGAGGAATAGGTCTCTTACTTGAAGTAATAGCTTTAGGAATTCAAATTTATATCCCTAGATTGGATAAAGAATTGATAACTGTATTGCAGAAAGTAGATTTGTGGGAAAGCTTAAGGGAAGAAGGTGGTTTAGACTACGTGATTGATGAGCAGAATTCGTTATCTAGAGGCCAATTACCAAAGTTAGCAATTGCAAGGTCATTGCTAGGTAATACTAATGTATTAGTTTTAGATGAAATAACATCAAGTCTTAATAAGGAAAGTACTAATAAGATAGAGGAGATTATCAATTCGTTAGGCAATGACATAACAATTATTGAAGTTACCCATAGTGAACCGTTAAAGAGCCATTCTATACCAATTAAAATTGGTGAAAATGAAGATAATTGACAACTAAGGCCTTATTTACAGAAAGTTGGTGGGTGTTTGAAAAAGAAACTAATTTTAAGCTTAGTAGCTGTTTTAGTGCTTCTAGTTGGTGCTTTTACATTAGTTGTAAAGCAGTCAAATCAGAAAGGAACGCAATCTGATAATAATGCAAACAGTTCTTATCGGGTAAAAGCTTATCAGGCTAGTCAATATCGTGGGGTGTATCAATCAAAAGGATTTGTAGAAGTTGCAAATGTAGATTATAACTACTTACTTGTAAATGATGGAGATCTGGTTTACAAGGGAACCACAAAATTGACCAGTAACGGTGTGTATGCGCCAATGACTGGGATCTTCTCGAAACCAACTAGTGGTCCAGCCCGGATTTATCAACAAGCAGGAGAGGTAACTTTTTCCGTCAACGAAAATGAGTATCGCGAATTTCAGGTTGGCGACAATCTGAAAATAACGGCGATGGATAATAATAGCCAAGCAATGGCTGGAAAAATCATTGCTCTGGCTAAAGTACCGGCTGACGAACATGCAGCTTTATCAAAATATCAGGCAACGGTAACACTTGATTCTGACAACGTGCCTTATTTCTTTGGTGAGCATTTATTGGTTACACCAGAAAAAGATTTAGTTCAGGTTCCTAAAAAATATGTTTCTAATCAGGGAGAAGTAAAACTTAAACGAGATCATAAATGGGTAATGCAAAAACTAAATCCAGTTAAAGAGCTTAAAAATAGCAATCTTTATTCTGCACAAGAATTACCAATTGGGACGGAGTTGAAGCAACCATGACCGAAACAGCAATTAAACTCGAACGAGTTACCAAGGCGTTTACAAGTTATGATGGTCAACAGATTGTAATTTTAAATCAACTTGATTTAACAATTAAAGTTGGTGAATTTGTTGCCATCGTTGGTGAATCGGGGTCAGGAAAATCAACCCTTCTCAATATCATTGCTTTATTAGATAAAAACTATCAAGGACATTATCAATTAATGGGACAAGAAGTTAGTCGACTATCAGATAGTGAGCTTTCACGACTTCGCAAAGAAAAAGTGGGGTTTATTTTTCAAGACTTCTTATTGATGCCCAATTTGACTGTGCGGGAAAATGTTGCTTTACAGAGTGAATATCTGGATAAGGGTGAACGGAAACAAGCTAATCAAGAGTATGTGGATTATTTACTTGACCAAGTAGGATTAACTGATAAACAAAATCAATACCCACGTCAACTATCTGGTGGTCAGAAACAACGGGTTGCGATTGCCCGGGCCTTATTAAACCGTCCAGCG
Organism: Candidatus Limosilactobacillus faecipullorum; assembly: GCA_019118465.1. Lineage (GTDB taxonomy): Bacteria > Bacillota > Bacilli > Lactobacillales > Lactobacillaceae > Limosilactobacillus > Limosilactobacillus faecipullorum. Next base: position 1,933 of record DWYX01000014.1, read on the forward strand.
ATCATTTTTGCTGATGAACCAACAGGAGCTTTAGACGAAGATACTTCCGAAACGATAATGAAGTTACTTAAAACCTTTAATCAAAAAGGACATACGTTAGTTATGGTTACCCATGACTTACACTTAGCAGACCAGGCCGACCGAAAGCTATTGGTTGTTAATCAAAATATTAAGGAGGTTAAAAAAGATGCAGACCTACCTTAAAAATCGGTATAAAACATTAATTGCCTTCCCCAAACAAAATGGTGCAGTATTAATTTCCGTAGTAACAGCAATGATTAGCGTTTTGATGATTTTGGCAGTTGGAAATGGCATGGCCAATGGAATCGCCAATCAGCTTAAACCAACTACGACCGGTAAGTTAGAAATTGTTTACGCTGGTGAACAAAGTTTGCATTCTAGTGATGCTGCTTTTCTTGAAAATATGAAAGGAATTCAAAAGGTAACCGTAGGGAGTACCAGTAAAATGGGAGACGGTGAGGCAATTTTTAATCATCGGGAAATGCAAGTATCGCTTGCAAGTACAACTTCATTCCCCAAAATCAAAATGATTGGTCAACATCAAAAGGTAGATGCGAAGAGTGTTTGGTTAAACAAGCAAGCAGCATGGTTATTACCACTCGAACGTGACCAACTACGGGGACAAACCATCACCATTGAAGGAAAGCAATATCAAATAAATGGTCTTTATCAAACTAACTTATTGGACGGCGGTAATTTGCCAGACGTTTTAATGAGTAAAGCAGCCTTTCAAAATCTGGGGATAACGGTTCCTAACAATGAATTAATTATTAAATTTAAGTTGCCCCAAGGAATATCGCTAAAAGGATTTGAAACCAAAATTTTATCTGCGTTGGCTTTGCGAAGTCCCGCTGCACAGAAGGGGCAATTTGCCATTTTGGATAACTCAATGCTGTCAGATTCAATGCATAAATTAGTAAAAAACATTTCTACGTTTGTGGTCGCAATTTCAAGCATGTCGCTAGTCGTTTCGGGACTGAGTATCCTAAATAATTCATATGCAAATATTGCAATGCGTTCACCCGAAATTGCATTACGTCGTGTATTGGGGGCAAGCAAAAAAGATATCCGGAATCAATTTTTAGGTGAGTCGTTTATGTTATTGCTATGTGGTGTAATTATTGGAGCAGTAATTACGGAACTTGTAATTTTTATCTTGGGTTTATTTAAAGTAAAAACAGCCTTAAGTTTTATCCAAATTATATTGGTAGGAGCAATTCCATTATTGATTGGTATGTTAGCTAGTGTGGGGCCCGCTAATTTTGCTGGCTCGAAGAATATCACGGATTTATTAAGGACGGATTATAGCTAATGAAAATTCTAAAATCAGTGGGCATTAACGTCTTACTTGTTGATTACAATGTCAATTTTAACTTTTGGATACTCGGCCCTTTTACAAGGTATGTCAATCACTAGTGAACTTAACCTACTAGGGACAGAAGTATCAAAGTTATTACCAGCTATTCTAGTCTTAGTCATTACACAACGGCTTTTTATACAGCGAACCAACAAGATATTGTTGGCTAGTTGGGTACATGGTTTATATGATGTGATGGTTTGTTTACATTAAAAAGGAGCGAAATTATGACAAAGAAAATTGGCTTAGGGTTACTAATTGTTTCATTTATTGCAGTGACGTTGCCACTGTTTTATTTACCAACAAGTATTTTTACGTTTATTTTATACAGTTTCGCAGTGTTAATTATTTTTGGAATAGCGGTGGGCTTGATTTTTGTTGATCAGCCGTTCAAGGCTAGTTGGGTGCCAATTATTTTACTTAATTTAATTTTCACAGTAGCTAATAGCATGGTTGGTGTGATGATAGATGGAAAGGTGACGGAGCTCGCTAAAAAATCAAATTCAAATGATTTTGAGATGGTCAAGCAAGCAACTGATGGCCTAAGTCTTGTTAAAGATACATTCCTTTCATTTTGTTGGGTTGTGGGAATTAGTTTAATTGCATTGTTAATTTTGAAGCAAATAAGGAAGTTACGTACAGGGCTTGAATAAAGAGAAAGTGTGATCAAAGTAATTTGCCATAATACATTTAAGCAGATTAGAGGTCGGGAGAAAATCTTCTCGACAGCCTGGCAAGGATAAGGAGGACGAAGATTGATTCGCAAGAATCGTTCTTTCGTTCGAACTTATCCTCTAAGATCGAGGTTTCTGTGTAATATTCAGAGGTACAAGAAAGGCTGGGAAGAAATTTGACGTTCTTCCTATCCCTTTTTAATTGTTTAAAACTTGCTTGAAAATTATTCGAATTATGGGCAGACCTATTTTGGCTTGTCATGTTTGGTCACTTAGGTGAAGAGTCTAACATTTTAGGCTTTTTTCGAACTAGCAATTCGCGTAAAAATTGATTCAAAAAATTTGATAGAAAGTTTGAAAATTATCGGTTAAAAGAAAGTTAGCACGTGATTTGAAATTGATGAGAAGGCACCGACAGCTCACAATCTGATACCTCAGTCTCTGTTTAACTTGACGCCTCTTTTTGGGTAGTGTATTATAAAGCTACGTTATGTGAAGATCAAGAGCTTTTTAACTTTTCCTGTTAAGAGAGGGTTTAGTTAGTGTGAAGAACTCCAGGTTCGGTTAAAAAGGTAGCTTGGGAGCAAATTCCTTGAAACTAAGTAGGGGAGTTCGGTTCATTTACCGTTATCAAATGGTCAAGTGGAGGTAGTTCTTACTACCTCAAATTAGGTGGTACCGCGAGCAGTCTCGTCCTATGTTTAGGACGGGACTTTTTTTAATTTGAAAGGAGTTTTTTATGGCAAAAGATATGCCAACCAAATTCGATCCGGCAAGCGTTGAAGCCGGACGTTACCAATGGTGGATTGATAATGGATTTTTTAAGCCTTCTGGCGACAAGAAAGCCCACCCTTATTCAATTGTTATCCCACCGCCGAATGTTACTGGGAAGTTACACTTAGGCCATGCCTGGGATACGACCTTGCAAGATATGATTATCCGGCAAAAGCGGATGCAAGGCTTCGATGTCTTGTGGTTACCTGGGATGGACCACGCTGGGATTGCTACTCAAGCCAAGGTTGAAGCTCGGCTAAGGGAGCAAGGGGTTTCCCGGTATGACTTAGGTCGGGAAAAGTTTGTCCAACAAGTTTGGGACTGGAAAGATGAATACGGCGATATTATTCATAAGCAATGGGCAAAAATGGGGATCTCCGTTGATTACGACCGGGAACGTTTTACCTTGGATGAAGGTTTGAACAAGGCCGTTCGGAAAGTCTTTGTTGATCTTTATAAGAAGGGCTTGATTTACCGGGGAACTTACATTATCAACTGGGACCCGCAGGCTCGGACAGCTCTTTCTGACATCGAAGTCATTCACAAGGATGATCAAGGGGCCTTCTACTACGTTAAGTATCCATTTACGGATGGAACGACTTTTAATGGTAAGGACTATATTGAAATTGCTACGACCCGACCAGAAACAATGTTTGGGGATGAAGCGATCGCGGTCAATCCAAACGATGAACGTTACAAGGATCTTGTCGGTAAGAAAGTAATGGTCCCACTAGTTAATCGGGAAGTTGAAATTATCGCTGATGATTATGTAACACCTGACTTTGGGACGGGGATGGTTAAGATCACCCCTGCTCACGATCCGAACGACTTTAAGGTTGGTAAGCGCCACAATTTACCAGAATTGAACACCATGAATGATGATGCTTCAATGAACGAAAATGCTGGTAAGTACGAAGGTATGGACCGATTCGAAGCCCGGAAGGCAATCGTTGCTGACTTAAAAGCTGAAGGTTACTTACTACGAGAAAAGCCAATCGTTCACTCCGTCGGTCACTCCGAACGGACGGGGGTTCAAGTCGAAGCCCGGCTTTCTACTCAATGGTTTGTAAAGATGAAGCCGTTGGCAGAACAAGCTTTAGCTAATCAAAAGACGGATGATCGGGTTGATTTTGTACCAGAACGGTTTGAAAATACTTTTAACCAATGGATGGAAAATGTCCATGACTGGGTTATTTCCCGGCAACTCTGGTGGGGCCACCGGATTCCGGCTTGGTATAATAAGCAAACTGGTGAAATGTATGTTGGGATGGAAGCCCCTAAGGACAGTGAAAACTGGGAACAAGATAAGGATGTCTTGGATACTTGGTTCTCTAGTGCCTTGTGGCCATTCTCAACAATGGGTTGGCCAAATACTGACGCACCGGACTTCAAGCGCTACTTCCCAACTAATACCTTAGTTACGGGTTACGACATTATCTTCTTCTGGGTTTCCCGGATGATTTTCCAATCCCTTGAATTTACTGGTAAGGCACCATTTAAGCACGTCCTTTTGCACGGATTAATTCGGGACGAACAGGGGCGGAAGATGTCCAAGTCCCTTGGTAACGGGATTGACCCAATGGACGTTGTTGAAAAGTACGGGGTTGACGCCTTACGGTGGTTCTTGATTACTGGGTCAACGCCTGGTCAAGATATCCGCTTCTCTTACAAGAAGATGGATGCTGCTTGGAACTTCATTAATAAGATTTGGAACGCCAGTCGTTACGTAATCATGAACCTTGGAGAAATGGATGCACCACAACTTCCAAGTGCTGATAAGTGGGACTTAGCTGATCAATGGATCCTAAGCCGCTTGAACGCAACGATTAAGCAAGTTAGCGCCCAATTTGAAAAGTTTGAATTTGGGGAAGCTGGTCGGGCCCTCTACAACTTTATTTGGAACGATTTCTGTGACTGGTACATTGAAATGACCAAGGAAAAGTTGAACAATGGGACAGCTGAAGAACAATCAGACACCAAGAACATCTTGGGTTACGTACTTGACCAAATTTTGAAGTTAATGCACCCAATCATGCCATTTGTAACGGAAAAGCTTTGGCAAGCAATGCCACATGAAGGTGAGTCCATCATGGTAGCACAATATCCAGTTGAACATCCTGAATTGGCAAATGCGGAAGCGGAAACTAAGATGGATGATTTGATTGCTTTGATCAAGGCTGTGCGTCAAATCAGAAATGATGCTGGGGCGCCAATGTCCAAGCCAGTCAAGATGTTGATTAAGGTTGATAATGACGAAATCAAGCATATCTTTGAAACTAACCGTGATTACATTGATCGGTTCTGCCACCCTGCAGAATTAACGATTGATGAGGCCGTAGAAGCACCAAAACTTGCTATGTCGGGGATTTTAGCTGGGGCGACGGTTTACATTCCGATGGCTGAATTAGTTGACTTGGAAGAAGAAAAAGCCAAGGTTGCAAAGGAAATTAAGAAGTTGGAACAAGAAGTTCAACGTTCCGAAAAGAAACTTGGTAATGAAAAGTTCGTTCAAAACGCCCCTGAAGCGGTGGTTGAAGAAGAACGGCAAAAAGCAACTGAATGGCAACAAAAGTTAGCGGCTGCTAAAGAACGGTTAACGTCATTAACGGAAGCATAATTTAATTGATCACTTGGAAGGCTGGGTAAAGGCGGAGGTCTTACTCGGCCTCCCTGTACATAGGAGGGAAAATGATCACCAATTACAAATCAGCGTTGGCGTTTATTCATGGCCGTCCCCGGTTTAAGAAACGGCCAACTTTAAAGCGGATGCAATTATTTTTAGCCCGCTTAGGTCATCCTGAAGCTAACCTTAAGTATTTACACGTGACGGGTACAAATGGAAAGGGATCCGTGGTTGCGATGACTCAAGCAATGTTAACGACCAGCGGTTTAACGGTAGGAACCTTCACCTCGCCCTTCATCACCCGCTTTAATGAACGGATTGCTATTGATGGTCAGCCAATTAGCGATGCTGATTTAGTCAAGTGTGTCCAAAAAGTTGAACCGGTTGTTCAAACCCTTGACCAAGAACTTCCAGAAGGTGGTCCAACCGAATTCGAAATTGATCTGGCGGTTGCCATGCTTTATTTTCAAGCAGTTCAACCCGATGTCGTAATCTTGGAAGTAGGAATCGGTGGTAAATGGGATTCGACAAACGTAGTTATTCCTGAGGTAGCAGCGATTGTAACAGTTGGTTATGACCACATGGCTTTACTTGGTGATACTTTAACAGCGATTGCGGAACAAAAAGCTGGGATTATTAAAGCTGGGCGTCCCGTTGTTGTGGGTCAACTACCTGATGAGGCAATGAAAGTAGTAAAAGCAACCGCTAAAACTAAGGCTAGCCCGCTATTAGCTTTGGGGACCGATTTTACGGTAAGAAATTTAAAACCGGGGGCTTTATTTGCCCAAATTGAATTTGATAGTCCGGATCTGCATGATTTACAAGTTCAACTTAATCTTGCTGGAGAGTATCAGATTACAAACGCCGCGCTTGCAATCCAATTGGTATTGACTTATCTGAAAGAGCAACAGCTGATCGTTCAGCCTGGTGACTTAAAAGCCGCCCTGGAAAAGGCTACCTGGCCAGGTCGTCTAGAAGTGGTAAATGATGGGCCGTTAATGCTTTTGGACGGTGCTCACAATTTACCTGGAATTCAATCCTTAACGAAAACCATCCGGGATGATTTAAGCAACCACGAAGTTTATTTGTTGGTAGGGATTCTCGCTGATAAACAAGCTGAGTTGATGTTGGGGGAATTAGCAAGTTTGGCGAATGTTCACCTGTACTTAACCCAATTTAAAGGTCCAAGCGAAAAGCGACCAAGTGCAGATTTAGGTGCTTTGATTGACCAGATCAATACCCGCTATCCTGTTCAAGAAACCGCAAGTTGGCAACTTGGATTAAGCAAAATTATCCAGGATATATCGGCAAATGATGTGATTATTATGACTGGTTCGCTCTACTTTATTTCAGAAATTCGAAATTTTTTAGAAATCTGACTAATTTTTGGTCCCTTTTTACGTATATATATAGTAAAGGGGGAAATTTTAAAAATGATTTCACGTTTAGACCGACCGGAAGCAGAATTAAAGTACCGGTCATTAATTAAAGGTGCACTGTATGATCAACCGGAACTATATCAATGGTGGATTAAGCAGGTGCCCACGCCAGCTGCTTACCGAAAGTTATCGGTGAAAAAGAAAAATGATCTGGCAAGTTATGATTTAGAGCATCTATCACCAATGTTATCAGCGATTGAAGCCGGTCAATTAATTATTAAGAGTCCGCGAGAATATTGGGGGCAAGCCTATTCAAGTCAAATTGTCGGACCAGATTTAATTGATCATTTTGCTGGTTGTGAGCAAGAGCAAGTGGCCTTGATTTGTACGGATGTCCATAATGAGATCATTCATTTTCAAATTTTATTTGCTGGTGGGACTAGTGAGTGCGCACTTTATCCTGACCAAATTTTACGGATTGGCATTCAAAATTGCGCGAGTGGAATGATCCTTGCCCATAACCATCCGACGGGTGTACCAAAACCATCGGAAGCCGATAAACGGTTTTGCCAACGAATTGAGGCGGCAGGACGGTTAGTTGGGATTCCGTTGTTAGACTTTATTATTGTTGGCAATACTGATTATTTTTCTTGGCGGGAGAATGAATCATCCCTAATCGTTCCAAACGATGATGAAGTGAATGATTAAATAAATGCTAAGAAAGTAAAAACCTCTTTTTGGCGGGTATCTTTCTGGACTAATTTGGTGTAAGATAATGAACTGTTAAATTACGTTGAATATGGTATAATATCAACGTTATTGAAAGAGTAAATTTTAGAATTATTGAAGGGAAGAAACAGAGTGCCATTAGGAATCGGAACTAAGAACATTGGGATCGATCTCGGAACTGCCAATACCATTGTTTATATTGACGGTAAAGGGATTGTTCTTCGTGAACCTTCTGTGGTTGCACGAAACACAAAAACCAATGATGTAATTTCTGTTGGTGAAGCCGCTCGTGATATGATTGGGCGGACTCCAGCAAGTATCACGGCGATTCGTCCAATGAAGGATGGGGTCATTGCCGATTACGATACGACAGTTGCAATGATGAAGTACTACATGGAAAAAGCCCTTGGCAAGAACGCTGGTAAGCCGTATGTCATGGTTTGTGTCCCAAGCGGGATTACGGAAGTGGAAAAGCGGGCTGTGATTGATGCTACGCGAGTTGCTGGTGCACGGGACGCTTACGTAATCGAAGAACCATTTGCAGCAGCAATTGGGGCAGGCCTTCCAGTTATGGATCCAACTGGGAGCATGGTTGTTGATATTGGTGGTGGGACCACTGATGTTGCCACTATCTCCCTTGGTGGGATTGTTTCTAGCCGTTCAATCCGGATGGCTGGTGATAAGATGAATGACGCAATTATTCAGTTTGTTCGTCAACAGAAGAACCTTTTGATTGGTGAACGGACAGCTGAGAAGCTGAAGTGGGATATTGGTTCAGCTTCAGTTGAGGCGGCACAAGACATGGGAACAACTGAAGTTCGGGGCCGTGATTTAGTTACTGGTCTTCCAAAGACGATGGAAGTTTCCGCGGTTGATGTTTCAACCGCCCTTCAAGATGTGGTCAGTGAGATTATTGCGGCAATTAAAGGAACGTTGGAAGAAACTTCACCTGAAATTGCAGCGGATGTAATTGATCATGGGATTGTCCTTACTGGTGGTGGAGCATTGTTGAAGCACCTACCAGAAGTGATTGCAGACGCCACTAAGGTTCCAGTCTTTATTGCTAACGATCCATTGGACTGTGTAGCAATTGGTACTGGTGAATCACTCAAGAGTATTGACGTGATGAAGAAGAAAAAGTAGCCAGTTTAATTAAGTTGCTACCGTGGGGGATGTGTTGAAAAGTTACTTTCGCACATCCTCTTCGTGTATCTACTTAATTATGATGGTGAGAGTGGAGAATTAAAGCATGCGGAAATTTTTTTCAAATCGACGGTTGGTTATGATTGTGGTTGCTTTAGTGGTAGCTTTTGGGTTAATGGGTGGTTCCGTGACCCTACGTAACAATCGGCTGACCCCACCGCTAATTCAACAATTTGGTAATGATATCATTGGATTTGGAAATGACATCGTTGCATCACCGGCAAATGCAATTCAAAATGTTTTTACCAACTACAGTGATTTATTAAATACTTACCATGAAAATAAAGAATTGAAGCAACAAGTAGCAGAAGTAGCCCAAACCAAAGTGCGGGACCAAGTTTTGGCGAAAGAAAACAAGCAACTAAAAGCCGAATTGAATATGAAAAATTCAATGACAGATTATGAATTAATCACGGCTGCTGTAATTACCCGTTCGCCATCTGCATGGCAACAACAATTAGTTGTCAATAAGGGTCAATCAAGTGGGATTCGTAAAAATATGCCAGTAATGTCTGGTGGTAGCCTGGTTGGTCGGATTTCAGAAGTTAATAAGACGAATAGTAAGATTGAATTGTTGAGTGATACTAGTGAGTCAGCTAACCGATTTGCAATTGAAATTGATGGCAAAAATGGTAAGACGGTTAATGGGGTCATTACCGGGTATCAGTCTGAAACCAATGAATTAGTCATGGGTCAAGTAACCACTAAGGCTTCAATTAGCAAAGGGACGAAAGTTTATACTAACGGGATGGGAGGAATTACTCCTAAGGGCCTGTACGTTGGTAAAGTTAGTCGGATTGGGAAAGATGATTATGGCCTTGCCCAAAAGGTTTACATTAAGCCATCAGCTGATTTCAATAACTTAAACGTCGTTTCAATTGCTAAAATTGATAATTAGGGGGCGAGTAAATGTATCGACTTTCACGGCTTCGATATCTTTTCCCGATCGGCCTCTTTATTATGTTTTTTCTTGATGGATCATTAAGCAAGATCTTTGCAAGCTTCTTTTTTAGTTATCCTTATGCCATGGTTTCGCAATTAACATTGTTGTGGCTTGTTTTGGCATACTTTTTTGAGGATAATGTGCAAATTCCGTTAACCTTTTTTGCGGTAATTGCGGGGGCAATTGCGGATATTTATTATTCTGGCATTTTAGGATTATTTATCTTCTTGTACCCCTTAATTGTCTGGTTAACTAGGGTTTTGGCGCATTCGTTTAATCCATCTTTTTTAACGTCAATTTTAATTTTCTTCATTGACGTCGCTACTTTTGAGTTTTTGAATTATTTGGCTTATGACATAGTGGGGGTGACCACAATGTCAATGGTTGACTTTGTGGTAAATGTTCTAACTCCAACCCTAGCCTTAAATCTAGTTTATTTTGTGGTTTTCTATTGGCCAATTAGTGCCATTTTTAAGTGGGGGACGAAGCAAAGAAACTAGTTTTCTCATAATTTTTTAATCAAAAATGATTGACAAAGTTAAAAAAGCTCGTTAATATAATGACAATTAAATAAGCGACGAAGAGCAGGACTAGTAAAAGTTAACTGATTAAGTAGAGAGCCTCAAGTGGTGAGATGAGGTAGTTAGTTACTTTGAATCACAACTGTGAGTTGATCACTTCAAAGGTGATCCGGGGAAGCCCGTTATAGCACAGAGTTTAAAATTGAACTCGCTAAGGCCAATTTTGTGAGAAGTTGGTAATGATGAGGTGGAACCGCGGAAACGCCCTCTGGTCGAAATGACCGGGGGCTTTTTTGATTCCATAAAGATTTTGAACTTAATGAGGCGGTGATCGTGAGATAACCGTAAAATGGGGTGGAACCACGGTGAAGCGTCCCCTGAGGCTAAGTGCTCAGGGGGCGCCTTTTTAATTTTCAGCACTTATCGTCACTTTGCGTTTAACAAAATCAAGATAAAACGAGGAGGAGTAAATATGTCGTTGAATTATATTTCGCAAATTTTGCCATCATTGCTTGATGGAACGAAATTAACGTTATCCTTATTCTTTTGGACTTTAATTGGATCTTTACCACTCGGAATTTTAGTAAGTATTGGTTTGATTGGTAAATTTAAACCCTTAAAGTGGTTTTTAGATCTTTACGTTTGGTTAATGCGGGGAACGCCACTGCTTTTGCAATTAATTTTTGTTTTCTACGGCCTGCCAATTATTGGGATTGTCTTTCCTCGTTATGAAGCAGCGATCTTTGCCTTTATTCTAAATTATGGGGCTTACTTCGCTGAAATCTTCCGGGGTGGGTTCCAATCAATTGATCCTGGCCAATATGAAGGGGCTAAGGTTTTGCGGTTAAGCTACTTCCAAACTTTGCGTAAGATTGTGATTCCCCAAGTTGTCAAGATTGTAATTCCTTCAATTGGGAATGAAGTTATTAACCTGGTTAAGGATTCATCTTTGGTATACGTAATTGGCCTTGGCGATCTTTTACGGGCCGGAAATGTGGCAACGGCACGGGACGTTACCTTAGTACCATTATTAATGGTTGGGGTAATTTACCTAATCTTAATTGGAATTTGTACCTTCCTATTACGGAAGGTTGAAAACCGCTACTCATACTACAAGTAATTGGGAGGTAGCAAGATGTTAGAAATTAAGAATTTAAAGAAAAGCTTTGGCAGTCGTCAAATTTTAAACGGGGTAAGCTTTACCGTTAATGATGGTCAAATCTTGTGTATTGTTGGTCCTTCTGGGGCTGGGAAGACAACTTTGTTACGGTGCATTACTGGATTAGCAAGTGCCGATAGTGGTGAATTTCTAATTGACGGAATCGCTTTCGACCCTCAAGGAATGGAAATTGGCGATGCTGTGATGGGGGTTGTTTTCCAGGATTTTAATCTTTTCCCACACCTTTCAGTTTTGGAAAATGTTACCTTAGCTCCTGAAATGGTGCTTAAAGAAAGTAAAGAGACTGCTGAAAAGGCAGGACGGGAATTATTAGCTGAACTTGGTCTGGATGGAAAAGGTAATCTTTATCCTTATCAATTATCCGGGGGGCAAAAGCAACGGGTTGCTATTGCTAGGGCCTTAGCGATGAAGCCAAAGATCCTTTGTTATGACGAACCAACGAGTGCCTTAGACCCTCAATTGCGAGACGAAGTGGCAGACCTGCTTTTGAAATTGAAAGGTCAGGGGATGACCCAACTGGTGGTTACTCATGATATGGATTTTGCGGAAAAAATTGCAGATAAACTATTGAAGGTTACAGCATTAGATCAGAAGGGGTAAGCTAAGCATGAAACGGTTTAAATTACTAATTTTGGCCGTTCTTTGCCTCCCAGTAATTTTTCTGGCAGGTTGCCAGTCAGTTGTTCAACGGGCAAACAGTCAGGATACTTGGTCAAAGATTGAGCGGCAAAAGAAAGTTGTGATTGGGTTAGATGATAGTTTTGTTCCAATGGGCTTCCGGGAAAAAAGTGGGAAGCTCGTGGGATACGATGTTGATTTAGCCCGAGCGGTATTCAAACAATATGGTATCAAAGTTGATTTTCAACCAATTGATTGGTCAATGAAAGAAACGGAACTCCGGAATGGGACGATTGACCTGCTTTGGAATGGTTATTCAGTTACCCCAGAGCGGGCAAAAAAAGTGGCCTTTAGTCGTTCATACTTGCAAAATCAACAAGTTTTAGTAACGAAGAAGAGTTATGGAGTTAAGACTTTTGCTGACATGAAAGGGAAGACCCTCGGGGTGCAAAATGGTTCAACTGGTCAAAATGAATTGAATGCCCAACCGAAACTTTTGAAAGATTTTATCAAGGGCAAGACACCAGTTTTGTATGACACTTTTCCAAATGCCTTTATTGATCTGAATGCCAATCGGATCCAAGGCCTTTTAATGGATAAAGTTTATGCTGAATATTACATTCGGCATCAAAAGAATCGCAAGGACTTTAAGGTGATTGTTAACCCTAACTTTGAAGTTGATGACTTTGCGGTTGGTCTTCGGAAAGGGGATAAGACCTTAAAGAAGAAAATTGACCAAGGCCTCGGCCGTTTGCAAAAGAGTGGTCAACTCGAAAAGATTAATGACAAATGGTTTGGAACTTCGAGCAACTATCTTGGAAAATAGTTGTTAATTAGAAGGTAAATTTTAAGAGCGAGTTGGGGAGAAAAGAAATTTCTTCTCAGCTCTTTTATTTAAATCGTGATTAATAAATTATCCTTTCCTCTTGTTTTCAAAGCGCTTTGTGGTAGGATGAAAGCGTAAATGAAATTTGAGGAGGAATTGCTCATGACAATGGATCCAAATAAAGCCCAAGATGTGTGGAAAGATGTTGGTCAACACATTCAATTTACGGTGCTTGAATTAAATCGTAAGGATCAAGCTAAAGAACGGGAAGTGATTTGTGAATTTGCTGACCGTTATCAAGCAATTTTGCGGTCGCTACGGATTCGCGACGAAAAGGGCGATTTAAAGGCATCGTTTGGGTTTAGTAGCGCAGCGTGGGATTACTTATTCCCAGGTTCTGCTAAGCCAAAGGAATTAGAAACGTATCAAACGGTAAAGGGTCCAAAGTATGAAATGCCAGCTTCTAAGGGGGACCTTTTCTTCCATATTCGGGCTAGTGACGAAGCGGTAGTTTACGAAGCCATGAGTCAATTCCGGCGCTTCTTAAAGGATATTACGACGGTCGTTGATGAAACGAAAGGGTTCCGTTATTTTGAAGGCCGGGCAATTATCGGTTTTATCGACGGAACTGAGGCCCCGCAAATTGAAGACGCAGCGGATTACGCAATTATTGGGGATGAAGATCCAACCTTTGAAAATGGGTCATATGCCTTTGCTCAAAAGTGGCGTCATAACATGGACTTCTGGAACCACCTGAAGACTGAAGAACAAGAAAAAGCGGTTGGTCGGGAGAAGTTTAGTGACCTTGAACTTGATGACGAAGAAAAGTTTAAGAATGCTCACAACGTGGCTTCAAAGGCTGAAATCAATGGAGAAGAACAAAAGATCGTGCGGATGAATGTTCCTTATTCTGATCCAGCTTCTGGGAATACTGGGACTTACTTCATTGGTTACTCACGTCACTGGACTGTAACTAAAATGATGTTACAAAACATGGTTGACCAAAGTGACTTCTTATTGACCTTCTCCGATATTTTGAGTGGTCAATTATTCTTTATTCCTTCCCGGCCATTACTTGACCAAATTGCGGAAGGTGAATTCTAAAGATAACAAGCGGATAAAATTTTCCAAAAGTAGGACAATGCTGATCTTCAGCTAAGTCCTACTTTTTTTACTTACCGTCGCCTATTATTAAAAGTGATCGGATAAACATGATTAAACTTTCAGCTTAAAAAATTATTTTTGCTCATTAGTTAGCTTATCAATTGAGTAAATTGTGAAAATTGAGATCGGTTTAAATAAACTTATAAAAAATAAGGGTAGTCTGAAAAGGTAAGTCTCCACTTGCTTAACAAATATATCGGATGATATTTAAAGCTTTTGGAATTAGAACAATTAACAAGTTGTCGTTTCATCCACAACATATTGTGTCTATAAAGTCAAGAGTTTCTATATGTTGTTCTTTTGGCTACTATGGAAACTGTTAATTATCGATTGAAGTGAGGACTGAGAAAATGCAAACGGATCTGGAAATCTTAAAAACTGTTCAAGTTGAAAAGCGGGATCAGACAATCACTCCCTTTTATCCTTATAAAATCAAGTGGGTGCTTGAACAGCTTCACGCCAGCGAAACTGTTCAAGTTGCAGTGATAAGTGACCTAATTAAGGAATTTGCTGATAAAAAACTTATCCAAACGAAGCAAATTGCCGCTACGATAAAAGAAGCTTTACTTAAAAATGGTCAACCTGCCTTAGCCCAAATTTATGGTGACTATCGGCGGCGGGACGAAGAAAATTTTGCGCAAGCAACTGATCCCCAAGTAAAGTTAAAGGCGCTCTTTGGAAAAAATGATCGGGTGGTCCACGAAAATGCCAATAAGGACTCAAAGGTTTTCAATACCCAGCGGGACTTAGAAGCGGGGGTTGTTAGCCGCGCCCTTGGTTTAAAAATGTTACCAGAAGTGGTGGCTAAGGCTCATTTACGGGGCGATCTCCACTGGCATGACCTTGACTACTCACCAGTAACACCAGAAACTAACTGTTGTTTAATTGATTTCGATGAGATGTTGGCCCATGGTTTTAAGATTGGAAACGCTTGGGTTGATTCACCGAGGTCAATCCAAACGGCGACCGCTCAAATGTCACAGATTATCGCTAATGTGGCCTCATTACAGTATGGGGGGTGCTCAGCCAACCGGATTGATCAACTTCTTGAACCGTATGCAGAATTGAATTATCAAAAGCATCTCCGGGACGCCAAAGAGTGGGTGGCATCAGATAAGCAAACGGCTTATGCGCGACAAAAAACGGAAAAGGATATTTATGATGCCATGCAAGCTTTAGAATACGAAATTAATACTTTGTACTCTTCTCAGGGTCAGACCCCATTTACGACGATTAACTTCGGCTTAGGGACTTCCTGGATTGCACGGGCGATTCAACGGTCAATTTTACAAATTCGGATCAAAGGCTTGGGAAAAGAACACCGGACAGCGATTTTTCCAAAGTTGATTTTTACTTTAAAGCGGGGCTTGAACCTTAATCCTGGAGATCCAAATTATGATATTAAGCAATTAGCACTCGAATGTTCAACCAAGCGGATGTATCCGGATTTATTGATGTATGATCAGATTATTAAGATTACCGGAAGTTTTAAGACCCCAATGGGCTGCCGAAGTTTCTTGCAAGGCTGGCATGACCCAGAAACAGGAAAAGAAGTTAATTCTGGGCGGATGAATCTAGGCGTAGTTTCCTTAAACCTACCACGGATTGCCTTGGAAGCTAAGGACGATCAAAAACTATTTTGGGAAATCCTTGATGAACGGCTGAATTTAGCAAAGATTGCTTTGGATTATCGAATCAAGCGAACGAAGGAAGCTAAACCGGAAAATGCACCCTTGCTGTATATGTACGGTGCCTTTGGCAAACGCCTAAAGCCAACCGATAGTGTTGATGAAGTTTTTAAGAATAGCCGGGCAACGGTTTCACTAGGCTACATTGGCTTATACGAAGTTGGGGCAAGCTTCTTTGGCCCGAGCTGGGAGAAAAATGAAGAAGCCCATCAATTTGTAGCTGAAATTGTTAAGCGAATGGCCGAAGCATGCCACCAATGGGAAGCAGAAGAAGGCTATCACTTTAGCCTTTACTCCACCCCAGCCGAATCATTGACCGATACTTTCTGTCAGGCCGATATTAAACGGTTTGGCCGGATTTCAGATGTGACGGATAAGGAATACTATACAAATAGTTTCCATTACGATGTTCGAAAGCACCCAACACCGTTTGAAAAATTGAGCTTTGAAGAGGCGTTTCCTAAATACGCAGCGGGTGGGTTTATTCATTATTGTGAGTACCCCAATCTACGCCAAAATCCTAAGGCTCTTGAAGCAGTGTGGGATTGGGCCTATGATCGTGTTGGCTATTTAGGGACCAATACAGCAATTGACCAATGTTTTAAGTGTGGTTTTAAGGGCGAATTTGAAGCCACTGCACGGGGATTTAAATGCCCGCAATGTGGTAACCATGATCCAGCAACCTGTGATGTGGTTAAACGGACCTGTGGT
This sequence comes from Candidatus Limosilactobacillus faecipullorum, assembly GCA_019118465.1. Lineage (GTDB taxonomy): Bacteria > Bacillota > Bacilli > Lactobacillales > Lactobacillaceae > Limosilactobacillus > Limosilactobacillus faecipullorum. The sequence goes on from DWYX01000014.1 coordinate 18,344, forward strand.
TATCTAGGGAATCCACAACAACGGCCGATGGTTCATGGTCGGCACGAAGAGATTATTCATCGGGTAAAGAATATGACAGAAGGGATGGTAATGCATGCTGCAAACTTTGAAAAAGCCAAACAATCCGAAGCCGCGAGAATGGCGCGCTGATCAACTTTCACAGCAATACATCGCTGATTACAAGCCATTCAACTTTGTAGATGGTGAAGGAATCAGATGTAGTTTGTACGTTTCAGGCTGTCCTTTCCATTGTCCGGGTTGCTATAATGTGGCAGCACAAAATTTTCATTATGGTCAGCCATATACTCAAGAGCTTGAAGACCAAATTATTGAAGATATTAGTCAATCCTACGTTCAAGGTCTTACCTTGCTTGGTGGGGAACCATTTTTGAATACCCAGGTTTGTCTTCGTTTGGTCAAACGGGTTCGGAGAGAGTTTGGTCATCAAAAAGATATTTGGTCGTGGACCGGCTATACTTGGGAGGAACTTCAAAAGGAAACTCCAGACAAGTTAGCTTTACTAAAACAATTGGATATTCTAGTTGATGGGCGCTTTCTCCTCGCCCAGAAGGACTTAACCCTACAATTTCGCGGGAGCGCAAACCAACGGATTATTAATGTGCCAGCTTCGTTAAAAAGTGGTCAAGTAATGGTTTGGAAGGATTTGGTTCGCTAAAAGGTAAAATGTTTTAATCCCGAACGAGTTGATCGTTCGGGATTTTTTATTTGGTATAGTATTTACAATCGTTAAAGTTCGTGTTAATATTCAAGGCATGAAAAAGCCGAATGTTCGGTAGTCTTGAAAGTTAAATGTAGGCGATTGAGCGATCGGTAAGAGAGAAAAAGGTTATTGTGGAGGTAAAAATGGATTCACAAGTAGAGAGCGGATTGATGATTGGCCCCGATGATAAGGTGCCAGTTAGTGAAGCGACACTATTAGGATTACAACACGTGTTAGCGATGGACGTCTATGTTCCACCGATTATTCTAGCGGGGATGCTTTCCATGGGAGCGATTGATTCTCAGGGGCTTTTACAAGGAACGTTCTTAGCTGCCGGGATCGGGACAATTTTGCAAACCGTCTTCTTTATGAAGATGCCAATGTCACAAGGGCCATCCTTTGTTCCTTTGGGAGCAGCTACTGGGATTGCGTTGGCTGGTGGTGGTCTCAAGGGAGATGGGATGGCAACCTTGATTGGAGCGCTAATCGTTGGGGCTATCCTAATGGTTTTACTTGGATTAAGTGGGACCTTTCAGAAAATTATCAATAAGTTAGTGCCAGCGGTGGTTGGTGGTACCATTATCACTTGTGTGGGGTTATCATTAATTCCATCAGCTTTAAATGACAATATTTTTGAAGCAAGTGGTAATATTTACCAAAACATTGAATTGGCTTCAGCAACCGCTTTGACCTTATTGATTTGTGTTGGGATTAGTATTCGTTTTCCAAGGGTCCAAAAGATTTTCCGGACGGGTTCGATTGTAATTGCTCTCTTGGTTGGGACTTTGTTAAGTGCTACAATGGGGCGGTTTGATTGGCACTCAGTTGCGAGCGCAGCATGGTTTGGTGTACCTCAAGGGACGGTTTTTCACTGGGGTGTTCACTTTAATTTAACGGCCATCTTAACGTTCATTATTATTTATGCAATCATTACGACGGAAACGACTGGGACCTGGTTTGCGATGGGTGCTGTCACAAACCATGAAATTACTCCCAAGCAATGGAATCGGGGGATTATCGGTGAAGGCTTGTCTTGTTTAGTAGCGGCCCTTTCAGGGACAACGCCAGTAACTGGATACTCTACAAATGCCGGGGTGATTTCAATTACTGGGGTCGCTTCTAAGCGGGTCTTTGTGGCTGCCGGAATTTGGTTTATTATCTTAGGCTTCTTCTCCAAGTTATCCGCATTCTTGGCTGCTGTTCCAGCGCCAGTTATTGGTGGGGTTTTTGCTATTATTACGGTTACCATCATGTTAAACGGGTTAAATGTTATTCGGGGAATTAAGACTGAATCAAGTGACCTTTACATCATCGGCTTACCAATTATTTTGACCTTGGCAATTGTTCTTTTACCAAGCAAGGTAACTGATAATGCGCCACAATTGCTTCAATACTTGTTAGGGTCACCAGTTGCAGTAGCTGCCCTTTGTGCAATTATTTTGAACCTATTGATGCCTCGTGATCGTTACTAAATTATAAAGATCCAGAGAGGATCATTTGAGGGTGCCATTAATAATGGGTTACAATATTAGAGGTTGAGGTTACTCAGCCTCTTTTTTAATTGTTTTTGAGGAACCTGAGCGGTTATAAAATAATAGAGTAAGGAAAGAGATTAATGGAAACAGTTACCTTAAATAATGGGATTCAAATGCCAGTGCTGGGATTTGAAACCTACCAAATTGAAAGTGTAAATACGAAAAATGCTGTTAAACAAGCGATTGATGCCGGTTACCGATTAATTGATACTGCTCAATATTACGGAAATGAAGCCGGCGTTGGTCAGGCAGTTAAAGAAAGCGGGATTAGTCGGGACCAGTTTTTTATTACCACCAAGACACCATTAAGTGGTTATGCGGAGACGAAGGCTGGAATTGATGAATCATTATTAGAAGGAAAGATGGATTATTACGATATGGTTTTAATCCACTGGCCAATTCCGGATTACCTAGATTCTTATGTTGCCTTAGAGGATGCCGTTAAGGAAGGTAAGATTCGGGCAATTGGGGTAAGCAATTTTAATCATGAACAGCTTCAGAAGGTGCTTGACAAAGCAACGATTAAGCCGGTTGTTAACCAAGTTGAAACCCACCTAATGTGGCAACAACAGAAAATGCACCATTTTTTAACTGAACATCAGATGGTGCATGAAGCTTGGTCACCACTTGGGCAAGTAACTGAAACAATTATGGGAAATGAAGTTTTAACGTCCCTTGCTCAGCAATATCATAAAACGCCAGCGCAAATTTCACTCCGCTTCTTAATTCAAGAGGGAGTGGTTGTGATTCCTAAGGCTACTCACCTTAAACGTCAATTGCTAGTTTGTAACATTCCAAATTTTGCTAGATTATTCGTCATGACAAGTGCCTCGATCTGTGCTTGCAATCCCACCAAACTACGAGCATAAGTCTGTTCGCTTCCCAAGAGTTTCAATT
>DWYX01000015.1 GCA_019118465.1 Candidatus Limosilactobacillus faecipullorum
TTCTTGTGGAGCTAAACAAGGACGGATTTATCTGGATGAAGCAACAAGTAGACCACTTGGTCAATTGGTAAAAAATTTAAGACTCTAAAAGTGCATATATACGGGTTGCCCCCAAAACCTTGACAGATACCAATTATTTTTGAAACTTGTGATTTTCTAAGATTTATGCTAATATATTTGCTTGTGAGTATACGTAATTCGTCTACTCTCCTTGTTCCTTCTAAATTTGTAGGGGAGGAACCAGAGTCCATAAGGAGGTGTAACATTCATGGAAACACGCAAATATGAAATTACTTACATCATTCGTCCTGATATCGAAGAATCAGCTAAGGCAGAATTAGTTGCTCGTTTCGACAAGATTTTGGCGGACAATGGTGCTACGGTCGTTGATTCAAAGGACTGGGATACGCGGCGTTTTGCTTACCCAATCGCTAAGTACACTGAAGGTACTTACCACGTGGTAAACGTTGAAGCTGACTCAGATGAAGCTTTGAACGAATTTAGCCGTTTAGCTAAGTTCAGCGACGACATTCTGCGTCACATGATTGTTAAGCGCTAGGCTTAACAAATCGTTAAATTGAGAGGAGTGCGATAACCCATGTTAAATCGTGTAGTATTAACTGGACGACTTACTCGGGATCCAGAGTTGCGGTACACTGGAAGCGGCACGGCAGTTTGTTCATTTACGGTCGCAGTTGACCGGCAATTCCGGAACCAACAAGGTAACCGGGAAGCAGACTTTATTAACTGTGTCATCTGGCGGAAGTCAGCGGAAAATTTCGCTAATTTCACGCACAAGGGAGCGATGGTCGGAATTGACGGTCGGCTTTCAACGCGGAATTACGAAAATAATCAAGGTCAACGAGTATACGTGACTGAGGTTACCGTCGATAACTTCGCGCTCTTAGAACCACGGAATGCTAACCAAGGGAATCAAGGAAACTTTAACCAAAATAATAATGGCGGTTTTGGTAGCCAAGGTTTTAACAACCAAAATCCCTTTGGTGGTAACAATGGCTTTGGAGCTCCTCAACAACCCGCAAATAATAACGCCTTTGGCGGAAATGACGGCGGGGTTTTTGATCAAAATAATTCAGTCGATCTCGGTTCCTTACCATTTGGCAACGATAGTTCGGATGCCGACAATGGTCAAGTGAATATCGACGATCAAAGTGCAATGAGCACGGACCAAAAAAAGCCGTCATCTGACCAAGATGACCAAGGAGATCATCCTTCAATTGATGATGTTCCATTCTAATTAACAAGGGAGGTAAATTTCATGGCTCAACAACGTCGTGGTGGCCGTCGTCGCCGTAAGGTCGACTTCATTGCCGCAAACCACATTGAATATATCGACTACAAAGACACTGATTTATTACGTCGCTTTATCTCTGAACGGGGTAAGATTTTACCACGTCGGGTAACTGGGACGAGCGCTAAGAACCAACGTCGGCTTACGATTGCGATCAAGCGGGCTCGGATTATGGGCTTGTTGCCATTCGTAGCAGAAGACTAGTCTGCGTTAATTAAATTAGGGAAAACTTTTAAACGGCTTGGTCGAAATAAACAGGTCGGAGTTTAAACCTAGGTTTCTGGAGGTAATCCGGAAATACGATAGAGGTTGAAAGAGAAACCAAAGTTTCTTTTCAACCTCTTTTTGTATTTCACGTCGCTTTTATTGATGGTAAGATAGTAATAACAGTTTTCGGTTAAGGGAGGTGATCGTTTTGCGCTGGCTAAAAGCGATGCAATTAACCAAAATAATTCGCCATCGCCGAGTTGGCTGGACTTTTGGGGCCCTAATTATCCTCGTATTTCTTGGGGTTGCTAGTGCCTTCACAGTTAATTGGCGGTGGGGAATAGTTGCCCTTATTTTAGCAGGTAGTGCTTTTTTGATTAGCCTGATTCAATTGCAAAATCTGATCACGGATACAGAAAGTTACGTTAATGATTTATCCTACCAGATTCAACGGGGACAACAAGAAGCCCTCTTGGAAATGCCAATCGGGTTAGTAATGCTAGATGATCATGGCGTAGTTAAATGGATTAATCCCTACATGGCAAAGTATTTCTTGCTACGGTTAGTGGTAGGCCAACCGTTAGCTGAAGTAGATAAGACGTTAGCGGACCTAGTTGAGCAAAATAAGGATGAAAAAGCGCCGGTTGTTGTTACTTGGCAGGATCAACAATTTGAATTCTTATACCAAACCCGCTATCATACACTGTACTTGCTTGATGTAACCCGTTATGAACAAATTAATCGACGGTATCACGATGAGCAATTATTTATTGGTAATATTTATCTGGATAATTACATTGAATTAACCCAAGGAATGAGTGATCCTGCGGTTTCAAATTTGCATAATTACGTAACTTCAGAGCTCAGTAAATGGGCAACAAGTCACGAATTATTACTAAAGGTAATTGACGATGATAACTATTTATTATTGGGGCATCAGCAATCATTAGTCGAACTTGAAAAAGAGAAGTTTAAAGTCCTTGATACAATTCGCGAAAACACATCAAAGATGAATTCACCAGTTACCTTAAGTGTTGGGATCGCGGATGGAAATGCTAATCTAATTAAATTAGCAGATACCGCGCAGAGCAATCTTGACCTTGCACTAGGACGAGGTGGTGATCAGGTAGTTGTTAAGGCCCAAGATCAACCAGCTCGCTTCTATGGTGGAAAGACTAATCCAATGGAGAAACGGACCCGGGTCCGGGCGCGGATGATTTCCCAAGCCCTGCAAGAGTTAATGTTAGGGGCTGATCAGGTATTTGTGGTTGGTCACGTCAAACCGGATATGGATTCAATGGGGGCTTGTTTGGGAATTCGGCGCATTAGCGAAATGAACGATAAGCAATGTTACGTAGTGCTCGATCAAGAGCAACTACACACTGATATTGAACGGCTAATGGCGCAAGTTCATAATTACCAAAGCATTGCTGAACGTATCATTACCCCAGAACGGGCCCAAGAATTGGCAACCGATCAAAGCCTATTGGTAATGGTTGACCATTCGAAGGTTTCAATGTCGATGGCGCCTAAGTTATACGAGAGTTTGAAGAATCGGACAGTAATTATTGATCACCACCGGCGGGGGGAAGAATTCCCAGAAAATCCGCTTTTGGTTTACATTGAGCCGTATGCTTCTTCGACTTGTGAATTGATTACGGAAATGTTTGAGTATCAACCACGAGAAAGTAAGGCCCTAAATAAACTTGAAGCGACGGTCATGCTGACGGGGATTCAAATTGACACTAAATCCTTTACCCGGAATGCGGGGACGCGGACCTATGACGCCGCTTCGTATCTCCGTTCTGCTGGGGCTGATGGCAGTTTGATCCAGACTTTCATGAAGGAAAACTTAACAAACTTCATGGAGCGTAATCACTTGATTTCAAATGCTAGCTTCATTGATAATAAAGTAGCGATGTGCATTGGTGAAGACGATCGATTTTATGATCCGGTTACAGCAGCCCAAGCAGCGGATATGCTGTTAAGTGTTGAAGGCATTAAGGCTTCCTTCGTGATTTCCCGGCGGAATAGTGAGTTGGTTGGGGTTTCAGCTCGCTCAACGGGAAACTTTAATGTTCAATTAATTATGGAAAAAATGGGTGGCGGTGGCCACTTAAACAATGCGGCGGTTCAAATTAAGAATCAGACCACCCAAGCGGTCGCTGATCAATTAAAAGCAATTGTGCAACCTCAAAAGACGGTTGACGCACAAAAGGAGTGAACAAAGATGAAAGTAATTTTTGTTGAAGATGTTCGTGGACGTGGTAAGCGAGGAGAAGTGAAGAACGTTCCGGATGGGTACGCCCAAAACTACTTGATTCCACGGGGCTTAGCCAAGCAAGCAACGAAGAAGGCCATGAGTGAATTGGCTGGTCAAGAACGGTCAAAAGAAAAGCATGCCGCTGAAGAATTAGCGGAAGCAAAACGGATCAAGGCAGTTCTCGAAGCCGATGATACAGTTGTTGAATTGAAAGGAAAGGCTGGGAGTGATGGCCGGATGTTTGGTTCAATTTCAACAAAGCAAATTGCGACGGCATTGGAAGGCCAATACAACGTTAAACTTAATAAGCGGAAGCTTGAATTAGCTGCGCCAATTAAGGCCTTGGGCTACGTTACGGTAACGGTTAAGCTTCATCATGATGTTGAAGCTAAGATGCGGGTTCACGTTGTTGAAAAGTAAAATTTTAAGCGGGAGTCGGGTTGATGGATAATGCATCAATTACACGGACACCACCGCGTGACCTTGAAGCTGAACGGGCGGTTTTGGGGGCGATCTTTTTAGCAAAGGATGCCATTGTTACTGCGATGGAGTATGTCCAACCAGAAGATTTTTACACTCGTGCTCACCAGATCATTTTTGCAGCGATGGTTAAATTGAACGACCAGGATGTTCCAATCGACGTTGTTTCAATGAAAAATGAACTGGATAAGGAAAAGCAAACGGCCAATATTGGGGGAATTGAATATCTCGCCAAATTAGCAGCGGCGCCTCCAACCGCGGCGGATGTTGGTTCATACGCTAAGTTAGTTAAGGACAAGGCGGTTGCCCGGCGCTTAATTGAAACTGCCGATCGGATTGCTGCTAAGGGGTACGAAGACAGTGAAGACTTAACCAACCTCTTGGATGATGCTGAACGGTCAATCCTAAACGTGGCGGAAAGTAATAATGATTCCGAAATGCAGCGAATGCGGGACCTCTTAGGGGTTTCGGCTAACCACATTTATGAGTTATCAAAACAAAAGACTGATGTAACGGGGCTTGCCATGGGGTACCCCCAGTTGGACCGGATGACAACCGGTCTACATTCAGATGAGTTAGTGATTCTCGCTGCCCGGCCGGCCATGGGGAAAACGGCTTTTGCTTTAAATATTGCTCAAAATGTGGCGGTAAAAACTAATACGACAGTAGCGATTTTCAGCCTTGAAATGGGGGCGGAATCATTAGTTAACCGGATGATTTGCGCTGAAGGTAGTATTAACGCTAACCATTTACGGACCGGAAAATTAAGTGTCGATGAATGGGATAGCTTTTGGATGGCTTCCAAGACGCTTTCCGATGCGGATATTTATATCGACGATACGCCAGGAATTCGGGTACCAGAAATCCGGGCTAAGTGTCGGCGGTTAGCGAAGAAAACGGGGCACCTAGGTTTGATCGTAATTGACTACTTACAATTAATTGAAGGTGGCAATTCCGAAAGTCGCCAACAAGAAGTTTCAGAAATTTCGCGGCAACTAAAGAAATTAGCTAAGGAATTGTCTTGTCCAGTAATTGCCTTATCCCAATTATCACGGGGAGTTGAACAACGGCAAGATAAGCGACCGGTTCTTTCGGATATCCGGGAATCTGGATCAATTGAACAAGACGCCGATATCGTTAGTTTCTTGTACCGGGATGATTATTACACCCGGGAAGAAGGTCAGGAACAACAAGCGGGGCCAGCCGCTCCACAACCGCCGGCTAATGCACCAGAGGGTGGTCAAGGAGACGACCTTCCGAGTCTAAGTGAAGTTGAAGTAATAATTGAAAAGAACCGGTCAGGTCCACGGGGAACAGTCCGATTACTTTTCAATAAAACCTATAACAAATTCGCCTCAATTGATTATGAGCACGAGGCATAAATATAAATTGCTAGGAAGAGGCTGAGAGTTATACTCAACCTCTTTCCTGTTGTTTCAGTTATTATTTTCAAGAGGAGTAATAACCTGACAGGGAGTGGGAAATTTTGGGATCTCGCTCCCTTCCTTTTGCCAAAAAATTAGGGAGGAGGTACGAATAGTGAAAGAGAGAGAATTGAAATTGCAATGGTTACTGTTAGGGGCCTTTTTAACTAGTTTTGGAAATAGCTTTGTTTGGCCCCTAACGACGGTTTATAGCCATGATCAACTCCATCAATCCCTAACAGTTTCGGGGCTAGTATTGATGTTTTTCTCAGGCGCAAATGTCTTGGGGAGCTTTTTAGCAGGGAACCTTTTTGATCGGTTTCGGCCTCAACGGTTGATGGCAGGCGGCTTGGTGGCTGCCATCATTACGATGATTGCGATGGTTTTTCAAAATGGTTGGCCTGCCTATCCTATATTACTGACCTTAGTGGGCTTTTTTAATGGTTGGCTATTGACCTTATTAAACTCATTTGGCACTCGTCTTCGGGGCCACGATGGGCGGTTTATTTTCAACATGTTGTACTTCTTTAATAACTTGGGGATGGTTTTTGGAACGACAATTGTGGGGCCAATTTATGAATTTGCTCATCATCATGTGGGACCATTATTTGTGATTACGGCGGTGCTGTATACCCTGTTCTTTGGAGTGGTTTTACGCTACTATCAACTACCCAAAGCTAATGCTGAAAAAATTAGCCATCATCAAGTCCAAAGTAAACTACCAAGGGTTAATGCCGAAGTCATCTGGACCTTATGTTTGGCCTTAATGATTACTTGGCTCATTTATGTTCAGTGGTCCAGTAATATGTCGGTCTATATTACCGGGAAGGGTGTTTCAATGTCCTTATACAGCCTTCTGTGGACATTGAATGGCTTATTAGTTATTTCCTTCCAATTGGTGATTAATTGGTTGAATCGATGGGTCAAAAATGATTATCACTATGTCTATTTTGGTTTGACAACCATCGCGCTTTCGTTTGGGATTCTGCTAATTGCGGATAATTATTGGTGGTTTGTTCTTGGAATGGTGATCTTAACGCTTGGTGAAACAACGGCTTTTCCAATGATTCCGGCAATTGTAAACCAACTAACACCTTTAAGTGAAAAGGGACGGTATCAAGGAATTTTAAACGCCTTAATTGCGGTTGGAAAGGCGATTGGGCCCTTAGCTGGAGGGATGGTAATTGAGCGGTTGAGTTACCGCCCCTTATTTGAGATTTGTATGGGTGTCGGATTATTGGTAACAGTCGTGGTTACAGTGGTAACGTATCACCGGCAATCGCAGGTAGTTCACTATTAGAGGGAATGTATAATGTTTTACAATAATTATGATGATGTTCATGGCGAAGATAAATGGGGCTTGGTCGGTCAAGTCGGGGATCCCTTTCGTGAAGGCCGAGTCTTAGCGATTCCATGTACCAAGTGCCGGAAAAAGAAACTAATTATCGCCGAACGTAATTGGATGGCGACAAATAATGATCATTCCCAACGTTATCAGATTGTAGTTGCTTGTTTAAATTGTGGAGCCGTTGATGAATTTATTGCCAATAATGGGAGAGAAAATAAAAATAGTAAATTAAAGTTTGCTAAGGTGATCCCGGAAAAAGCAGATTTAATTAAAGAGAATAAGGAGTAACCAATTTTCATTTGAAAGGTGGTTACTCCTTTTTGGGTTAGGGATAAATCAAAGTTATTTAGATAGATAATAAAAAAAGCCACCCAAAAAGATCACGGTGGATTTTTTATTTTTACGAAAGTAACTGAATATTAATTTCCCATATCCAAGGCCTGGTGCTTAAGCTTAGGGAAGACGTGTTTGTCAGCCCAGCCAGTAAAGGAACCCTGGCAGAGGAAGGCGAAGATCGTTCCAATTCCAATATTATCAATCCGCCCGGTTGCTAGAAAGACAATTAAGCCAAAAATTGTTGGTGGCAGATAGGAAAGCCACATTGCAACGGCTGCATTTCCGTGAACGTATTTAAACCGAATAATTTGAAAGAGGTCATCTTGCGAGTGTAAAACTAAATTAACGCGTTGATAAATTGAGATCGCCGTCCCAATCAAGAAAACACCAAAGAAGTTTAAAAGCACGTAGAGAATATCTCCCACCCAACTAGTTGCTTGAGGGAGACTCTCAAATAGGTTAGCAAACCACTGGATGAAGAGCGAGAAAGGTAACATAAAGGCGATGTTCCCACCAATCCGTTTCCAATCGAGTTTCTTTAGTAAGAGAGCGTTTAGGAAGGAAATGAAAACTCCTAAACCGAAGAAAGCCCAGAATAAAACCCAAGCATTATTTCCAAGAAAGGCGTGACCAAGATCGGCATCGGCAGCCGTCCAGTAGGCTGAACCTAAAAATGAGGGATGGATGTGGTCGCTTGAAATTAAGGTTAGAACATTGCCTAGGGAATTAATAACCAAGGAAATGGCAAAGTAGCCGAGGGATTGAGTTAAAGAAATGGTCCGATTTGAATTTACTGGTGTCGTCATTAGGCATCTTCTCCAGCAACCTTAACAATTGCCTTGGAAATGTTACCTAATTTACCGGAGACAAAGTCTTCAACGTGGGCAAAGTCAAGGACATTGGAAATCAATGGCAATGGGTCAACATCCCCAGATTGAAGAAGGGCAATTGAGTCTTCGAAGGTGTATGGATTGATGAAGGAACCTTGGATGTGAAGTTGCTTTTGGTAAACCTTATAGGTGTTAACCTTAAAGGTTGAATCAGGGTTCCCAACCCCAAACATTAAGACTTGACCACCCCGTCGAGCAGCTTCAACAGCTTGTTCTTGGGTTGCTGGCAAACCAACGGCTTCAACAACAATGTCATAGCCGTCCTTGGCAATTTCTTCAGGGTGTTTCAAGTTGTTAACAACCTTAAAGCCAAAGTGCTTTTGGTTGTTTTCAAGCTTTTCGTCAACCGTTCCGGCAAGGGTAACTTCCCGAATACCCCGAGCCTTCAAGATTTGAGCGATTAATTGGCCTTCGAAGCCATCACCGATGATCAAAGCATTTTGGTAAGGGTGGGTTTCAAGTAAATCAACCCCGTGCATTGCGCAAGAAATTGGTTCAATCACAGCAGCAGCTTCCAAAGAAACGTTGTCCGGAACGTGGTAAACAACTTCGGCTGGAGCGGTAAAGAATTCAGCAAACCCACCGTCCCGGGTTACGCCAACGGCATCGAGGTGTTCACAAAGTTCAGGCCGAGAGGTCCGGCAGTAGTAGCACTTGTGGCAGTAGATGTTCGGGTCAACGGAAACCCGGTCGCCAACTTTGAAACCTTCGACATCGTTACCAACAGCAACGACAACCCCTGAGTTTTCGTGACCTAAGACAATCGGCGGAACTGCATCGGCAGAGCCTGGAAGCCCGTTGTATAGAGCTTTATCAGTCCCGCAAATACCGGCCCAAGCTGTGTGAATTAAAAGTTCATTTGGCTTAGGAGTAGGCTTTTTATAATCATTTTGAACTTCAAGATGCTTAACAGCAGTCATAACTAATGCTTTCATAATTTTCTCCTTTTAGTAATTTCAATTAAGCTTTCACAATTTCACAAAATTCAATCGTTTCATCGTTTGGACCAACGATGTTAAAGTACTTGATTCCATGTTGCCAGTAATCAAGGTGTTGGACTTCACTTTCCTTTAATTGATAGCCCGCCTTTTTAGCAGCTTGGTATGCTTGATCAGCATTGGTTACATTTAAAGAAATGTGGTTAATAGCACCTGTTTTGTGAATGGCCCCATCGCTGTTCCAAATTTCAAGGGTTAGGTGACCAGCTTGCATGAAAATCACCTCGTGCCCTTGGTCATCAGTATCAAACCGCCCGCTTTCTTTGAAACCAAGCCCTTGCCAAAATTTTTCGGTTTTAGGGAGGTCATCGGTTGGAATCCCAACATGGGCAAGATCGTTATAATAACCAGCTAGACTCTTATTAAATGCCATAAAAATCGCCTCAGATAATTAAAAATTCCGGTTTAAAATTTGATCGATCAAGAAACAAAACAAGGTAAAGTTTGATAAGTTTGTAACCGCTTACCAAACTTTGTGATTTTATCATAGTGCGGTTAATTTAATATTTCAACCGGTTGAAATAAAATTATGTAAGTGCTATTCGATTAACAAAAAATAAGTAATATGATGACAACTGTTCTAACAATAAGAAAACGAAAATAAAAAAAGTTGACCGAAATCAAAAATTTCTGTCAACTTTGATAATTAATGAAATTATTCTAGGTAGTTGTTCCAGCAATTAATTTCACTGGTAATGTTTTTGAGGTTACTGGTTCCCCATTAATTTTTTGGATTAATAAGTTAACTGCAGTTATTGCCATTTCAGAAATTGGTTGCTGAATCGTTGTTAGTTCGGGGAAAAGGAGACGAGTAATTGCGGCCCCGTCGTAGCCAATTACCTTTAAATCTTTTGGACAATTTTTACCAAAAGCTGCTGCCGCTGTAATAGCAAGTCGGGCATTTGTATCGTTGTCAGCAAAGAGGCCGTCGATCTCAGGATGATCAATAAAAATTTGGCGAATTTTTTGTAACTTAGTATTTTCAGGTTCGTCAAAGGGAATTGAGTAGGTAATCGGAGTTAAACCATGTTTGCGCATTTGTTCTTCATATGCGGCTTGCCGATCATAATTGGGGGAAGTAAAGGTTTGCGGGTAATTAGTATGAACGATAGACCGACAACCAGCATCTAAGAGGTGTTGCGTAGCTAGCAGTCCCCCTTGGTAGTTATCTGAAGCGACAACCGGAATTTGGTTACTAACAATCCGTTCGATAGAAACAATGGGGAGGTTCGTCGTATGATATCCTTGAATATTAGTGTTGTGGGAACCAACAATTAACCCATCAATTTGATGATCCAATAACAGCTGTAAGTATTGTTCTTCTTTTTGAGCATCGTTTTCACTGTTTCCCATTACGGCCCGAAAACCATGATTATAAAGCGTCTTTTCCAGTGCTGCTTCAAGTTCCGCAAAAAAAGGATTATTAACGGTTGGAAAAACAAGCCCGACGAGGCCTGTCTGTTGCCGGTAGAGCTGGCGGGCAATGACGTTTGGGCGGTAATTAAGTTCAGCCATGGCGGCGTGGACTTTATCAATGGTTTTTTGACTTAAGTACCCCCGATGATTGAGAACCCGAGAGGCAGTATTTTTAGAAACTCCGGCTAGTTTAGCGACATCATCAAGTTTGGCTGGTTTAACCATCTTCAACCCAACTTTCATAATCGAATCATTATCTTAATAATACTACAATTAAGCGCTTTTATCGAGGGTAACAAAAAAACCACCGCCGTAGCGATGGTGATAATGGGCAGTCAGGGGATCGAACCCTGGACCCACGGATTAAGAGTCCGTTGCTCTGCCAGCTGAGCTAACTGCCCATGTCTTAACAACGACTATTATAATAACAAGTCCTAGTGATAATTGCAAGGAATTTTTCGAAAAAAACTAAATTTCTTCAGCAGTAAATTTGAAAAGAATGACACCAATCCAAGATGCAATAAACGATGAAAGGACAGCAATTAGGATTAAATTAGAGGAAATGGTGGTAAAACTGGATACGTCCCGGATGACTTTGAGGAGGTTATCAAATAAGATTTGATAAATGATAATGTAGCTTAGGGACCACTGGATGTAGTATTTGATCGAGGTTAAGGTTGTGCTAGCGATCACACTGATTGCCATAATGACAAACAGTAATACTTAAGTGATGGTCATAGTAATTCTTCCTAAAACAAAAAACAGACGCGAGAAAACCTCACGTCTGCGTAAACCTCTGATGGGCAGTCAGGGGATCGAACCCTGGACCCACGGATTAAGAGTCCGTTGCTCTGCCAGCTGAGCTAACTGCCCATGTCTTAACGACGTTTATTATATTATCAAAACCATTTACTAAAAGCAAGGTTTTTTTCGAAAAAATTAGGAAGAAAAATTAGTAATAACGAGCAATGAGGTTGCAAAGTCTTGGCCATTAGCCAAGGAACGTTGAAGTGAGCCAGCCAACTTGTTTGGCGTTTGCAAACCCATACAGATTTGAAGCGGTCGGTGCGATTAGGGGAGCAACTGTATTTGACTACTGTTGTGGAGCTGATTTTGAGTCTCTATGGGGTCTCAAAATTCACTTTTGATGCAAGTTCTTTTTCATTCGCAGTGATTTTATAAACTCCAAATCGGCTCCTTAATTGTCAGTTTTGGGAATGTGGTATAATTGACGGCAGATAAATTTGCGGAGCACCAAAAGCAAAAGCGTTAATTGGTAGTCTCTACGGAAACTTTAGTTGCAAACTAAATTATTAAGAACAACATCTTTAAAAATGTGAAGGTGAACTTAGATGGCAAAAAAAGTCTTAGTGGTCGATGATGAAAAACCGATCTCTGATATCATTAAATTCAATCTTGAAAAAGAAGGCTATGAAGTAATTGTTGCTTATGATGGTGAAGAAGCACTTGAAAAAGTTGAAGATGACTCACCAGATCTGATTATTTTAGACCTCATGTTACCAAAAATTGATGGTCTTGAGGTTGCCAAGCGAGTTCGGGTTAAGCACAGTACGCCAATTATCATGGTTACGGCAAAAGATTCAGAATTAGATAAAGTCTTAGGTCTTGAGTTAGGGGCCGATGATTACGTCACGAAGCCATTCTCAAATCGGGAATTAGTAGCCCGGGTAAAGGCTAATTTACGGCGGCAAGAAGCGGTTACGACCGCAACGGATAATCGGACCGCTGATATTAAGGTTGGGGACTTAATTATCCACCCCGATGCATATACGGTTACTAAGCGGGGCGAAAATATTAATTTAACCCGCCGGGAATTTGAATTGTTACATTATCTTGCTCGTCACCTCGGTCAAGTAATTAACCGGGAACATTTACTTCAAACCGTCTGGGGATATGACTATTTTGGTGATGTGCGGACGGTTGATGTTACCGTTCGGCGTTTGCGGGAAAAGATTGAAGATAACCCTAGTCACCCTGAATGGTTAGTAACTCGGCGGGGTGTTGGTTATTACTTGGCCAATCCTAACCAAGAATAGAGGCCCCCATTTGTGAATTCGAAGATTAAATTTTATCAATCAATTCAATTTAAAATCGCCCTAGTATTTGCGTTGATGTTGATGTTAACGCTTGAAGTTGTCGGGGCGGTTTTTGTGCGTCAATTAGAGCGTCAAAATATGACGACCTTTAAGCAACAGGTAGTTTTACCAACCTATGTCAATAATTCCTTAGCTAATCAACTAACTAAGCCGGATACCAAGCGAGCTAATAAGCAAATCAAGTCAATTTTAGGTTCGATTAATAACAATACGATTACTGAAATTCGGGTAATTGATAGTAAAGGGGTAATCCGGGGAACGAGTCTAGCAAATATTCAAGGAAATGTTGGCCAACGGATGACAGATAAGATTGTTAAAAGCACTTTAGTGGCTAATCGTGCCCATACCGAAAATTTGTATGATAGTGACAATCATAACCGTTACTTTATTAATGTCGTTCCCTTGGTTAATCCGAATAATAGTAACGAAGCAATTGGAGTCGTCTACCTACGCGCAAACCTCGAAGGAGTCTACTCAAGTATCAATAATATTTCATTGATTTACTTTGCTTCAGCTTTACTAACGATCATTTTTGGTCTTGGATTAGCGATTTTAATTTCCCGGGAAATTACCCGGCCAATTGAAGAAATGCGAAAGAAAACTTTGCAAATTGCTCGGGGAGATTATTCTGGTCGGCTAAAAGTAGTTGGCAACGATGAACTTGGTCAACTAGCAGGGGCGGTTAATAATCTTTCGGTCCGGATTGAAGAAAGTCAAGAGTCTTCAGAAGCGGAACGGCGGCGGTTGAATAGTGTCCTGTCTCACATGTCAGATGGGGTCTTAGCAACGGACCGCCGAGGAAATTTAGTCACCGTTAATAATATGGCTTTGCAATTACTCGGAATCGAGAAGGAAGAAGATATCTTAAACACTTCAATTCTCGATGTGTTAGGCTTACGCCGAGAATATACAGTTCGTCAATTGGTCGATAGTGAACTTGATCATTTGATTTTGGATAACCAAGATGATCAAAACGCGCCGATTTTGAGTGTTTACTTTTCACCGATCCAACGTGAATCGGGCTTTGTTTCTGGATTAGTTTGTGTTTTGCATGATGTTACGAGTCAACAAAAAGAAGAGCGGGAACAAAAAGAATTCGTTTCGAACGTTTCGCATGAGCTTCGGACGCCGTTGACAAGTGTTAAATCCTATGTTGAAGCCCTTGCTGATGGCGCTTGGCGTGATGAGAAGGTTGCCCCTGAATTTTTGAAAGTGGTTGAAGACGAAACTGAGCGAATGATCCGGATGATTAATGACTTACTTAGCTTATCCCGGATGGATTCAGGGACGGTTAAGCTTAATCTTGAATATGTAAATATCAACGAGCTTTTTAACTACTTACTCGATCGCTTCGATATGATCATAAAAAAAGAAGCTGATGATCCAACTAAGAAGAAGTATACGATTGAACGGCATTTTACGAAGCGTGACTTATGGGTCGAAATTGATACGGATAAATTCACGCAAGTAATCGATAATATCGTAAACAACGCAATTAAGTACTCCCCTGATGGGGGCGTAATTACGGCGCGCTTACTGGAAACTCATAATCATGTAATTTTAAGTATTTCTGATCAAGGGCTAGGGATTCCTCGCAAAGACCTTGGTCATATCTTTGATCGTTTTTTCCGGGTTGATAAGGCCCGTTCTCGGAAACAAGGCGGTACTGGTCTTGGTTTGGCAATTTCGAAAGAAGTTATTAACTTATTAGGCGGCCAAATTTGGGTCGATAGTATTGAAGGACACGGTTCAACCTTCTATATTTCATTACCATACGTACCTTATGATGAGGGAGATGATTGGAGCGATGATCAAACTGCTACGGACTAGGTGGCGGATCTTAACTCTAACGGTCCTAATTATCGTTAGTATTGGGTTGTCGGGGTTGGTTTGGATAATGCCTTTTCGTGGTGATCGGCTTAATGAAGTCCGATCAACGCACAGTACCCCAACTACAGATCAACAAGCAATGTTATATGTTCCGACAACGGTCATTAAAACTGATAATGATCGGGAACAGCAATTATTGTTCGGCCAGCCGCAAAACGTGGCCTTAACGGCCCAAGAAAGTCTTCAGAAGTGGGAATTAAGTCAAGCTCATCAGATTGCTAAGGGAAGCGTTGATGTTTATCGAAATTACCTTCGGCAAAGTAATTCACTCTTGCTATCATATCCAAGTGCGGTAAGCCTTCAAACCTTTAATGATACTTTTAACCAAAAATTATCAGCGAATGGTTTGAAGAAAGTTAACCACATTTTGATTCCGCTAAAGACGACGGGGAAGCTTTATTTGATGAGCGACCAAAACTGGACAGTTTACCGTTATAATATTAGGGCTGAAAAACTGAGTAAATTACGAGCGGCGTTAACTGGTGGTGAGCGGCGGCCAGTCGAGTATCGCCAAATTAATAATCAAGTGGTCCTCACTTATCCACACGCAATTTCTTTGCCAACTTATGCGGCAAAAGTTAACTATCAAAGTGCGATAACCTTTACTCAAGCGCTATTAAATAATAGCCAAAGTGGTAATTTAGCGAGTCGTCAAGATGGCCAACAGGTAATTTACCATAATGGAACCAATAAACGGCTCGTTTATAACCGCACAAATGGTGAATTAAAGTTTGAAAACTATTTGGAAAAGTCCAAGCAGTTTACTTACCAAGAAGCTGATGGTCACTTTTATCGCCGTCTTCAGCAAACGGGATTAGTTCTGGAAGGACTCCGGTTTGATAGTTACCGCTCCAATCAAAGGCAAATGATTTACCGGACTTATGTTGAAGGTTTCCCAATTTATAACGAGCATAACTATGGGGCAATTGTGATGCAGCAAAATCAACAGGGCCTTGAAGAAATGACATTTTCAGATGCTAGCTTAGGGACACCTTTGCCCAAAACCGCCGGCAGTGTTACCTTACCGTCAACCGCCGTCGTCTTCAATGCTTTACGGGCAAATGGTGAGCTAAAGGCGGTTCAAGGGATCCGGATCGGTTACCAATGGAAAACGAACCGAAACGCAACCTCGGTCACCTTAGTTCCAACTTACTACGTTAAGATTGGTAACCAGTGGGAAAATTACCAGGTGTTAATTCATGAAGGAGGAAGGCAATGAATTTTAAACGAATTCAGTTAATTTTCATTGTGGCCTTCGTTATTTTGGATCTTTCTTTATTGATTTCTTATCTATGGGGAGTTCAATTTATTGCAACTGGGAGTAACCAAGATAAGCAAACAGCCATTATAAAGGAAATGCATGGTAACCAGATTAGTTTGCCGCCCCTTAGTAATCAGCAACAAAGTGGCTATTATATGCAAGTTAAAGTTGACCACAACTTACTAACGGCGAGTCAGGGCCTTAAGGGAGGAGCGGTCCGGGATACTAATGATTTAGTGACGATGACTTATGACCAACCCATTAAGATTGGCCGAAAGGCTTTAAAACCGGCTCAAATTGCACCATATCTAACCCGGAAAAAACTACTTCTATTTGGAAATCACTATTTATACCAACCGGAATTATCGACCAAGCGGATGGTTGTTTACACCCAAACCATTCAAGGGCGACCAGTTTTAAATGGGGCGGGTGAATTACGGATCCATCTAAACCATTCGGGGGAGGTTACCGGGTATACTCAAGGACATCTGATCAAGGCGAAGGTATTACGCTCTCGACAATCAACGTTTAGTCAAGAAGCCACGGTAATTTGGCTTTATAAAAATAACCTTATTCCGGACAATACCCGGATTAAGTGGGTAAAGCTTGGTTATACCCGCTTGGCTAGTCAAAGGGATCAAGATGTATACGTTCCGTCCTGGGTAGCCGAACTGAAAAATGAAAGTACCGGAACGAAGCGTTTAGTAAAAGTGAATGCTTTTCGACAAGCAGTAGTCAAGGAATAGAAAGGAAGCACAATGGTGACAGCGGAAAGCGATCAATTGCGGTACAGCATTTTGGCAAGTGGTAGTCGGGGAAATTCAACTTATATTGAGACGCCCGCTCACCGAATTTTGATTGATGCCGGATTAAGTGGGAAACAACTTGAACTACGGATGGCCAAAATTAACCGGAGCCTCAAAGACATCGAAGCAATTTTTGTGACCCACGAACATAGTGACCATATTAGCGGTGTAGGAGTACTAGCTCGGCGCTATGGAATGGCTGTCTACGCTAACCAAGGAACCTGGGCAGCAATGCAAAATAAGATTGGGGAAATTGACCCGGCCCAAAAACACCTCTTAGAACCGGGAAAGGTTAAGGATTTTGGGGACCTCCAAGTTGAAAGCTTTGCGGTTTCCCATGATGCGGCGGAACCCCAATTCTACCAACTCCACCATGATAACCAGGCCTTTTGCATTTTGACTGATACCGGTTATGTTTCTGACCGAGTCGCTGGCGTAATTAAAAATGCGGATGGTTATGTAATGGAATGTAACCATGACCCTGAAATGCTGCTTGCTGGACAACGCTACTCTTGGCCACTCAAGCAACGGATTTTAGGAACGGAAGGCCATCTCTCAAATGAAGATGGAGCGAATGCTTTAATGAGTGTAATTGGTAACCGGACGAAGACGGTTTACCTTGGTCACCGGAGTCATGAAAACAACACAAAATCATTAGCTCATTTGACGGTGGCGTCAATCCTAACGGCCCAAGACTTCGGGGTGGATCATGACTTCGCTCTTAAAGATACGGAACAAGATGAAGCCACTCCTCTCTTAAGCCTTTAATAAGATTTTCTCCATTGTAATCATCAGCTTAATAAAGTTGTAAAATAGGAAAAAAGCGAGGAGGAAATTACAGTTGAAATTCGATAAGTTTTGGCTAAAGATTGCTGGAGTTGGTTTGGCAGCTGGTTTAATCGGAGGTGGTGTTTCTCTTGGAGTTGCCCATACTTGGGAAAATTGGCAAACAAGTTTAAACACCAAGGTTCCCAGCGGTTCCAATAAGAGTGGGGGAGCCACTTTAAAAAAGAATGCAGCTACGGCAAGTACACAAACAACGCAAGCTTATGCTAAAGTTCAAAACGCAGTGGTTTCTATCATTACCTACGAATCAACGAACAACAGTAATTCTTTTGACCTCTTTAACCAGGGTAGTCAATCAACCACTACCAATAGTCTTACTAAGGCGAGTGAAGGTTCTGGGGTAATCTACAAAAAGAGTGGGAACGTTTCCTATGTTGTGACTAATAACCATGTTGTCTCTGGTGCTAAGAAGATTAAGGTCTTGTTGAGTAACGGTAAGACAGTTGATGCTGACTTAGTTGGGAAGGACGCAACGACTGATTTAGCCGTCTTAAAGATTAACGCTGCTAATGTTTCAACGGTAGCTAGTTTTGGCGATTCAAGCCAAGTTAAGGCCGGGCAAGATGTTTTAGCGGTTGGGTCACCGATGGGAACCAAGTACGCTAATTCCGTTACGAAAGGGATTATCTCAGCCCCAAAGCGAACGGTTAAGGCCTCTAGTGATGCGGTCGCAACAACCGTTATCCAAACTGATGCGGCTATTAATTCGGGGAACTCTGGTGGACCTTTAGTTAATATGGCAGGGCAAGTCATTGGGATTAACTCAATGAAACTTTCGTCGGATGGCTCCGGAACGAGTGTTGAAGGGATTGGTTTCTCGATTCCAAGTAATGAAGTCGTAAACGTGATTAATCAGTTAGTTAAGAATGGTAAAATCTCGCGGCCATCGTTAGGAATTAGCGCAGTTAGTTTAAGTCGAGTCGAACCAAGTCAATTACAGTCAGTGTTAAAGCTACCAACCAGTATTACCAAGGGTGTGGTAGTGATGAAAACTGAAAGTGACGGGTTAGCCGCCAAAGCAGGCTTAAAACAATACGATGTCATTACGGCAATTAACGGCCAAAAAGTAAATAACATTGGTGAATTAAAAACCCAACTATATAAATTAAAGAGTGGGGACTCCCTTAAGATTGCTTATTATCGGAATGGCCAACTAAAGACAGTGACGACAAAAGTTGAATAAAGTGAACATATTACGCATGGAAACGAATTGAAGCGATCTTCCATGCGTTTTTTGATTTTGCAGATCAAAGATGGTATTTTTGTGAATGTGGAAAAATTATCCCCAGACTTATCCACAAGCTAAAAAAGCTGAGAATTCAATGAAATGCTTGTGTAAAAAGTTATCCACAGGGCTGTGGAGGGGTTGTTGAAAAGTGGAAATTAAATTATCAAATTACACTAAAACGTTGATGTAAACTGTTTTACAATCAAAATAACCGAACGATTGTTGGTGTGGATAACTGTGGATAAGTCGGAAGTGGATTCACAAACTTAAATTGAAAAATCATCGTTATGAAGGAGTTTTCCCACTAAAGTTGTGGAAAAACTGTGGATAACCTGTTGAAAAGGAGAAAGTTATGAACATTAAGATTATTGGTGTGGGGAAAATTAAAGAAAAATTCTATCGGGCTGCAATTGCAGAATACGGAAAACGCCTCTCGCGTTACTGCAAATTTGAAGTTGTCGAAGTACCGGATGAAAAGGCGCCCGAAAACTTAAGTGAGGCCCAAATGGCGGAAGTAATGGCAAAAGAAGGGGAACGGATCCTCGCTAAGATTAAGGACCGGGAATATGTCTATGCCTTAGCGATCAAGGGGAAGGAACGGACCTCAGAGGATTTTGCGGCTGAAATTGATAAACTAGCAACTTACGGAAAAAGTGACATTACTTTTGTGATTGGCGGTTCGCTTGGCCTAACTCCAGCAGTTTTAAAGCGGGCGGATCAACAAATCTCTTTTGGCCGTTTTACCTTACCCCACCAACTGATGCGGGTGGTTTTGAGTGAACAGGTTTATCGGGCCTTTACGATTATTAATGGGTTGCCATACCACAAATGAGATAAGCAACAGATTGCTTTGAGTAAGCTAGTACTCAACACTAAAGCTAAAATAGTTTAAGATAACAAATTATTAACTAATTGATGATCTAATAGGATAAAACTAATAAAAGTCCCTTGAAATTTCGTGAAGAATATCACAGAATAAAATGTGTAAGCGATTGCAATCGAAAGTTTGGAGGATTAAAAATGGATCGTCAATTTGATTTCTTAATGCCAAGTGTTAACTTCTTTGGTCCTGGGGTGATTGCCAAGATCGGTGACCGGGCAAAGATGCTCAACATGAAGAAGGTTTTAGTGGTAACTGAAAAGGGCTTGCGGAAGATTCCAAATGGCCCAGTTGAACAAACTTTAAATTCTCTTGAAAAAGCGGGCGTTGATTATACGGTCTTTGATGGAGTCGAACCTAACCCAAAGATCCGGAATATCAAGGCTGGGAAGAAGCAATACTTAGATGAAAACTGTGATTCCATTATTACGGTTGGTGGGGGTTCCTCACACGACTGTGGGAAGGGAATTGGAATTATCCTAACCAATGGTGATGACATTACTAAGTTAGCCGGGATTGAAACCCTTGAAAAGCCATTGCCACCCTTGATGGCGGTTAACACGACGGCCGGGACGGGTTCTGAATTGACCCGGCATGCCGTAATTAGTAACGAAGAAACCCACTTGAAGTTCGTCGTGGTTTCTTGGCGAAACATTCCATTGGTATCCTTTAACGACCCAATGCTGATGCTGGGAATTCCACAATCCATTACGGCAGCAACTGGGATGGATGCCTTTGTTCAAGCAATCGAGCCATACGTTTCTGTTGACCACAACCCAATTACGGACAGTCAATGTAAGGAAGCCATTCAATTAATCCAAGACGCTTTACCAAAGGCGGTTGCTAACGGTCAAAACGTTGAAGCCCGGACGAAGATGGTAGAAGCTGAAATGCTTGCCGGGATGGCCTTCAACAATGCCAACTTAGGTTATGTTCATGCCATGGCTCACCAATTGGGTGGTCAATACGATGCTCCCCACGGTGTTTGCTGTGCATTACTGTTGACGACGGTCGAAGAATACAACATGATCGCTTGCCCAGACCGGTTTGCGGAATTAGCTGAGATTATGGGCTACGATACGACCGGCATGACTACATTCGAAGCCGCTCACAAGGCGATTGAAGGCATGCGGGAAATGTGCAAGGCCGTTGGAATTCCAGCTTCCATCAAGGAAATTGGAGCTAAGCCAGAAGACTTTGAACTAATGGCTGAAAATGCTTTGAAGGACGGCAACGCCTTCTCTAACCCACGGAAGGGAACGAAGGAAGAAGTTATCGCCCTTTACCAAAAAGCTTACGACGGGATTTACTAAAAAATTAAGTTGCCCACAGCGAAAACAGACCAAGTTAACCAATGGAGGTTAGCTTGGTCCGTTTTCAGTTCCATATAATTATTATCAATGAAGTGAAAATTGCCAAAGTAGCAAATTCTGAATGGTGATACCATCTTGTTGGATTGTTTCAGCGGGATCATTTTTAGTAATGATCGTGAGGGCCTTAGTTTGATCAAATTACCAATTTCTCGTTCTTTAGCATTGCCTTGGATTGTTCAAGCATCATTAAGCTCGTTGAGATTTCAGAATTCATCAAGATACTCCTTTTGTATATAAGACCGAATCAACCTATTTCGCACCTCCGAATATTACACAGAAACGACGGTCGAGGCAGTAGGCCTTGCCCGCCCTCCTTTGACTAGTTTAAGCTACTTAATTTCATTCTTCGCTGGTTGACCATTTAAGATTGCCATCACGTCATCTAAGGCAATGTCGACCATATTTTGGACGGCAATGTTGGTAAAGAAGGCGATATGAGGGGTTAAAATCACGTTTGGTAAATCAACGAGTTCCTTAATTTGTGGGGCGTCCTTAAGTTGATCAGCTCGGTGATCTTGAGCAAAGACAGGAGCTTCACCTTCAACGGTATCCAGGGCGGCTACGGCAATTTCACCGCTCTTTAGGGCAGCAATTAAATCAGTAGTGTTAACCACTGGGCCCCGGCTAGCGTTAACTAAACCAGCGGTTGGTTGCATTAAGGCGAAGTCTTGCTTAGTCAATAAACCTTCGGAAGTTGGATTTAAGTCAACATGAAGGGATACAACATCAGCTCGCTTTAAGAGGTCTTCTTTAGTGGTGTATTCAACGATATCTTTTAAGTCTTCTCGCGGTTTAATATCGTAACCTAGCACTGTGGCATTTAAGGCGTGAAGGAGCTTGGCCAGCGTGCCCCCAATCCGGCCGACCCCAATAATCCCAATTGTGGCGGAGTGGATTTCCTTTGCCTGTAAGCCACCCCAACGGAAATCGGCTTTGGCAACTCGGTGGTCAACAACCAGGGTGTGCCGAAGGAGCCGGAAGATTTGCATTAAGGCGAATTCAGCAACACTCCGTGGGGAGTAAGCTGGCACGTTCGTAACTACGAGACCGTTCTGGTGAGCTAATTCAAGATTAATGGTATCGTAACCCGCTGTTCGGGTAGTGAGTTGTTTAATCCCATGTGCCTTTAAGACGGGGTAAACATTATCAGTAACCTTTCCCCGTTGTTGGATTACGACTCCATCGACGCCATCAAGTCGATCGAGAGCATCTTGAATTAACTTCGGTGAAGTTACAATTTCAATTTGGTGTTTGCTAGCGTAAGCCTTAATCGCAGCTTCTTCGTCATCCCGGACACTGGTCATTAAAATTTTCGTCATTATTTACCTCCTAGTGATTTAAGAAGTTAGCAATTCGTTGAACTGCTAATTGTAAGTTTTCCATACTCGTTGCGTAAGAAAGCCGGAGGTAACCTTCACCACCGGCCCCGAAGAAACTCCCGGGGATCGTAGCAACTTGTCCTTCCTTTGCTAAACGGGTTGCGAAGTTAACATCGTCCGTTCCTTGACTAACCGGGAGCTTAACAAAGAGGTAGAAGGCTCCGGTTGGGGTAGCAACCGTGAAGCCTAACCTCATTAATTCACTGACCAGGTAATCGCGCCGTTCTTGGTAAGCGGCCTTCATTTCAAGGGTTGCTTGCCGGCCAGCTTCACTGCCAAAGATCGGCACGGCAGCTGCCATTGCGGGGTCAGATGGGGAAGTAATCATAATTGAATGGGCAACCCCAATCCGTTGCATTAAGCCGGCTGGTCCAGCGATGAAGCCAATCCGGTAACCGGTCATTGCGCCGGCCTTGGAAGCCCCGTTTAAAATTACGGTTTGGCCAGGTAAGAACTTAGCGATTGAAACGTGGTGGCCAGTGTAGACTAATTCAGAGTAAATTTCATCGGAAATTACAACCAGGTTAGTTTGGACTAAAACGTCTGCCAAAGCCTTTAATTCATCACTAGAGTAGGTAACTCCAGTTGGGTTTGATGGGTAGTTTAAGACGATTGCCTTAGCGGCTGGGTGAGCGTTAATGGCGGCCTTTAATTGGTCCGGGGAAAGGACAAAGCCAGGTGCACTAGTTGGCACCGTAATGGCTTTGCCCCCAAGCATTTCAACCATCGTTGCGTAAAGTGGGAAGGTTGGCGTTGGAATTAAAACTTCATCGCCGGGATTGATTAAGGTGAATAAGGAAGCAAAGATAGCTTCGGTTGCTCCAATTGTAACAGCAATTTCAGTTTCTGGGTCGTAGGTTAAGTCATAACGGTCGACCATGAAATGACTAATCGCTTGTCGGAGGGCAACCGAACCGGCTCCGGGAGCGTAGTGAGAGTCATTATTGTTAATGGCATCGATCGCTGCTTGCTTAGCAACATTAGGAACGTTAAAGTCGGGTTCCCCAACCGTTAATTTAACGATATCGGGAACTGAACTAATTTCTTTATCAAAGACCAAGATATTAGCTGGTTTAACTTTGGCAAGATTCGTATTTATGTTAGCAGTTAAATTAGGTTTCATTTCTGGCATTATAAGTTCCTCCTTGAATCGAAAACGGGTTCGTTAAGCATATTATTTAGCAATTAACCAAGAAATAAAAGTAATGACCCTT
Source organism: Candidatus Limosilactobacillus faecipullorum (assembly GCA_019118465.1). Lineage (GTDB taxonomy): Bacteria > Bacillota > Bacilli > Lactobacillales > Lactobacillaceae > Limosilactobacillus > Limosilactobacillus faecipullorum. Next base: position 23,669 of record DWYX01000015.1, read on the forward strand.
TTGGCAAAGAAAAAATCCCGGATTACTTTCGTAAATCCGGGATTTTTTCTTAGGTTGAAATTAGCCATTTCGGTAAGGCTTCCCGGAAAATTTTCTTTATCCTAGAAGCCATTGCAAAAGTGCCACCGGTTTCTAGGGCTTCGTAAAGCTAAACCAGTAGGCATAAAAAGCGCGATTGATTTTTAAAGAACATTGAGAAATCATTTTGCAGCACCTCATGCTAATTAATTGTTAATAATTCTAATCTTATTTTAAGAAAAGTCAAGATAGAACTCTAAAATCCGATTAATAAGGTTTGCTGGATCGTTAATTTTTCAATTTGGTCAAAAAAAGTCAAAAAATAGTAGTTCACGCTTGTGTTATACCACAAAAGTGTTATACTAAGAATCGTAAAGGAAGTGAGCGAGATGCGGATCGACATCAAAGCTTACTTGGACGCCAATCATTTGACGATTTACCAAGTAGCAAAACGTTCCGGCTACGGCTACACCACTTTACACAAGTCGTTCAATAAACAGCAAAGTATGGCAACTTCACTGAACTTACGTGACTTGGATGCTTTGTCGCAGGCCAGACACGAGGCAATGTGGGAAGTCTTACGGGAGCTAGAAGAAAATTATTTAAGGGACGATGATGAGTAGAATTTGTGTAGTTGTTGAGGTCAAAAGGGCATTGCCTTTAGGCCTCTTCTTCGTCTAACAGAAAATTTTTGCGGGTGAAGTATGCCCAAAATTAATTATGAATTTAAAAAATGAAAGGAGTTTTTACTATGGCACAAATTCCAGTAGATCCATTTAACAGCATGGATGATATTTTTAATCAGTTAATGGGAAACATGAACGGCCTAAGCTCCGAAAATCGCCGGTACTTAATTAACGGCCGGGAAGTAACTCCTGAAGAGTATGCCCAATTCCGGCAAACGGGACATTTGCCAGAAGTTAACGATGAACTTAAAAATCGGCAACCTAACGGCAAGCAGACTCAAGGTATGTTAGCAAAGTTAGGCCGGAACTTAACCGCTGAAGCCAAAGCCGGCAAGCTTGATCCGGTAATTGGAAGGAACAAAGAAATTCAAGAAACTGCTGAAATCTTAAGCCGGCGGACTAAGAACAACCCAGTCTTGGTTGGTGACGCTGGGGTTGGGAAGACGGCAGTCGTTGAAGGTTTAGCCCAAGCAATTGTTCATGGTAACGTTCCAAATGCCATCAAGAACAAGCAAATTATTTCCATTGATATTTCCAGTCTTGAAGCTGGAACCCAATACCGGGGTAGCTTTGAAGAGAACATTCAAAAGCTAGTTGACGAAGTTAAGAAGGCTGGGAATGTAATTCTCTTCTTTGACGAAATTCACCAAATTATCGGAGCTGGGAATGCTGGAGACGCCTCTGGTTCCAAAGGAATGTCTGATATCTTAAAACCAGCTCTTTCGCGGGGGGAAATTACAGTAATTGGGGCTACCACTCAAGATGAATTCCGGAACACCATTATGAAGGATGCGGCCCTTTCCCGGCGGTTTAACGAAGTAGTGGTAAACGCCCCAAGTAGGGACGATACCTTCAAGATCTTGCAAGGTCTTCGAAAGTTATATGAAAAACACCACAACGTTGTATTGCCGGATGATGTCTTGAAGGCGGCGGTTGATTACTCCGTTCAATACATTCCACAACGTTCTTTGCCGGACAAGGCCATTGATTTAATCGACGTGACAGCTGCTCACTTAGCTGCCCAACATCCAGCGACGGACGCTAAATCAATTGAAGCTGAGATTAAGGCGACCGAAGCTGATCAAGCTGAAGCGGTGAAGAAGGAAGACTTCAAGACTGCCCAAGCAGACAAGGAAAAGGTTGCCAAGTTAAAGCAACAATTAGCTGACCACTCTTCAGCTGATCAAGTAACGGCAACGCCAAATGATGTTGCCCAAGCTGTTGAACGGTTAACGGGAATTCCGGTTGCCAAGATGGGAGCCTCCGACATCGAACGTTTGAAGGGCTTAAGCAAGCGACTTGAAGGAAAAGTGATCGGCCAAGATAAAGCTGTTGAAGCCGTTGCCCGGGCAATTCGGCGGAACCGGGCTGGCTTTGATGAAGGTAACCGGCCAATTGGGAGCTTCCTCTTCGTTGGTCCAACCGGGGTTGGTAAAACGGAATTAGCTAAGCAATTAGCCTTAGATATGTTTGGTTCTAAGGATGATATTATCCGGCTTGATATGTCCGAATATTCTGATCGGACAGCTGTTTCTAAGTTAATCGGGACCACCGCTGGGTACGTTGGCTACGATGACAACGGCAATACTTTGACAGAAAAGGTTCGGCGGAACCCATACTCCATTATCTTGCTTGATGAAATCGAAAAGGCTGATCCCCAAGTTATTACCTTGTTACTTCAAGTTCTTGATGATGGTCGTTTAACGGATGGTCAAGGAAACGTGGTTAACTTTAAGAATACTATTATCATCGCTACTTCAAATGCTGGTTACTCAAGTGACGCTATCAAGAGCGATGGAAATGAAACCTTAGTAAAGAAGTTAACGCCATACTTCCGGCCTGAATTCTTAAACCGGTTCAACGCAATTGTTGAATTTAAGGCTTTAACGAAGGATGACTTAAAGCAAATTGTTGACTTGATGATTGCTGGGGTTAACGAAACCTTAGCCAAGAAGCAAATGGACGTTACGGTGACTGACGAAGCTAAGGACTACTTAATTGACCAAGGTTATGATAAAGCGATGGGTGCTCGGCCACTTCGGCGGGTCGTGGAACAACAAATTCGGGACAAGGTTACTGACTTCTACCTTGACCACCTGGATATTAAGCATTTGAAGGCGGAAATGAAAGATGGCAATTTGGTAATCGTACCTGCCTAGGCTATTAAAGTGGTTGAGTAAAAGAGGCTGTGAAGAAACTCGTGTTTCTTCACAGCCTTTCTCGTGCCTCCAAATGTTACACAGGAACTATGGTCGAAACCCACGGCCTTAGAGCATAAGTTCGAACGAAAGAACGACGCTTGCGAAGCAATCATCGTCCTCCTTATCTTTTTTAAGCCGCCGAGAAGATTTTCTTTCGACCTCTTTGTTTCACATGGAACAAACTTAAATTTGACTATTTAAATCAATCATTTCCAATAGGCTTTGGGCGATCATGGAATCTTCATTCCCGGCTTTGAGGTCAGCTTGTTGTAGGGGTTGTTCAATATTATCCGTGATTAAGATTCCAAAGGTAATTGGAATCCTAGCAGCTAAGTTGAGTTGTATTACGGCACCTGTAACTTGATTAATGATCATGACGTAGTGGTCAGTTTCGCCTTTAATCCATAATTCCGTCGTATTGGTAACCAAAAAAACGTAAGCAAAAGGCTTGGTTAACCTCGTATTTCTTCTTCCATCTAAACTGTCACTATCGGTACCCTCAAAGGGATTCAACCGCATTACTGCGGGCCGCGGACTGAAACCGCCGGTCGGGAATTTCACCCTGTCCCGAAGAACTAATTATTCAACTAACTAAAGGTTGGTTGTTTTCAAAAGCGTTGTTAATAAGTCGAACAAATAATATCAACAAATGTTACTTGAATGTTTTTGTTTCACGTGGAACTTAGCGGCGAGAATTAAAGTGCCAAGCTAGAGCAACGATTAATCCTAAAATGCAAACGGCAAGTAAGGGATTAGTGTTAAAGAGATGATGAGAAAGCCAAATTTGACCAATTCCGGAGAATGACGCAAACATTTAATTAGATACCTTCTTTCACTTGTTTTTGTTAATAATTATACTGAATTTAGTTGGTTAAGCGAGTGATTTGGATTACACTAAGAATAGTTTTGATGTTGAGGGGGATACCATGCTAATTACGTGGCATATTGTGAAATTAATTTTATGGTTAATTGTGCTATTTAACGCAATTGCCGCCTTAATTACGGTTTTTCGGGAAAAACGGGATATTGCGGCAACTTGGGCCTGGTTGCTTGTATTAACCTTATTGCCCGTAATTGGCTTTATTATTTACTCGTTTCTGGGACGGAAATTACCTCAACGGCAGTTGGAACGAATTCAAACGGAAACCCAACTTGAACTTTCGGAAGCATTCAATCGCCAACGGGAACAATTTTTATTAACCCCACAACCGGAGGAACCAACTTTACGAACTTATTTACGGACAATCATGCTTTTTCAAAGCATTGATAGTGCCTTTTTAAGTCAGCATAATACGGTTGAATTGTTTAATAATGGTGATCAACTCTTTGAAAAGCTTCTAGCAGATATTGAAGCGGCTAAAAAGAGTATTCATATTGAGTTTTACACTATTTATAATGATCAAATAGGAAATCAATTGCGGACGATTCTGGAACAAAAGGCGGCCGCGGGCGTTGAAGTCCGAGTTCTATATGATTCTTGGGGTTCGATGGGGGTCAAACCAAGTTTTTATGATGGATTGCGCAAAAATGGAGGCTATGCAGGGCCGTTCTTGTTAACCCGGAGTAATCTCTTTGACTTTCGGCTTAACTACCGGGATCACCGGAAAATTGTCGTGATTGATGGAGAAACAGGATATGTAGGTGGCTTTAACGTCGGTGATCAATATCTTGGCCGCTTACCAAAGTTTGGTCCATGGCGGGATACCCACCTCCGGATTCAAGGTGGGGGTGTATACAGCCTCCAACAACGGTTTATTCGGGACTGGAATGCCTCAACTAAAGAACAGGCTCATCGGATTGATCACTACCGGGCTTATTTTCCGAAGGTTAAGAATACTTACGGATCGACCGCTCTCCAGATTGTTTCCAGTGGCCCTGATTCCCCCCTCGAGGAAATTAAATTGGGTTACTTACGCTTAATTAATGCGGCGCAAGATCACATTTGGATTCAGACCCCTTACTTAATTCCTGATGATAGTGTTCTAGATGCCTTAAAAGTGGCGGCCCACTCCGGAGTAGACGTCCGCATTATGGTGCCATCGATGCCGGATCACGCCTTTGTTTACCGGGCAACGCAGTATTATGCTCGAAACTTAGCTGAGGATGGAGTAACGATCTATTTCTATCAACGCGGCTTTTTACACGCTAAAACGATGGTGGTTGATGGTGAGATGGCTTCAGTGGGTTCCGCCAATATGGACTTCCGGAGCTTCAAATTAAACTTTGAAATTAACTGTTTTATGTATGATGCCGATATTACTCGGCGTTTGGAAGAATTATTCGTTGAAGATATTCGCAATAGTCGGGTAATGACGCCAGAACGATTTGCGGCCCAACCGCTTTGGCTTCGTTTTAAACAAACCTTTTCGAGGCTGCTATCACCAATATTATAGAATAAAAAAACGACTAGCGTGACGAAATGCTAGTCGTTTTTTTTACCAGACAGAAACGAAAGGAAGGCGAGTAAACGGTATTAATAACCAGATATAGAGAGATTTGAGGAAACCTTCCTCCCGTGAGTACTCAGATTATGTTCACTAAGTAACAAACCAATTAAATCATAGATCTGCCATCTTTGCAAGAAAATGTTGGGAAAAGGTCTTTGGAAATGTTTGAAATGATAATTCATTTCACAAAGTTTTGATGTGATAAAATGAGATTATTTAATGCTGAAGGTGGGAAGGTGAGGTAAATGGTAAAATCGAGTTTAAACTTTATATTAGGGACTGCAACGGTTGATCATCAAGCAGCAATGGTTGATCAATTAGCAACTCAATTAACCGAAAATTCCCAGGATCGGTTTTTCTATCTAGTACCAAATCATATTAAATTTTCAACGGAAATTGACGTTTTAAGCCAATTAAAGGCTAAGCAGACTGGACCAATTTATGCTCAAAGTCAGGTTCAAGTTCTGTCGTTTAGTCGGCTAGCTTGGTTTTTATTGCGGGATCAGCCCGAATTTAATGCTCCGCGAATTTCACCAACGGGCCTAACGATGTTAACAGCTGCTGTTCTCCGTGAAATGCCAGTAGCAGACTTAAAATTGTTTGCCAAAGAAGCTCACCAGCCAGGCTTTATCCAAGATTTGACCAAGCAATTAGTAGAACTACGGAATGCCAACATCGCTCCGGAAGACTATGAGGAAATTAAAGCTAAGAGTACCGCTTGGGCCAAGAGTCATCATCTAGTTGATGCCGCCTACGATGATAAACTTGATGTTTTATTTAAAGTCTATGCTAAATTTATGGCGGCCTTGGGGAGTCAACTAGAAACCCCAGCAATTTATGACTTACTGATTGAAAAGTTAAACCAGGGTGATTTTAAGGATTGTCACTTCTATCTCGATCGTTATAATGCTCAATTTTCAGCTAAGGAAGAGCAAATCGTTGAAGCAATGATAAAAAATGGGGCTACGACAACGGTTAGTCTGGTTTTAGATCGTCCTTACCAAGGTTCAACTTTACCAGATGAACACGATTTGTTTTATCAGCCAGGTTTGATCTACCACCGGCTGGCTAATTTTGCCTTAAACACGTCAGGAGTTGAATTAAAACCCGTAACCTATGCCCAAACTTCGCGGGTGGCGCCGGCCTTTAAAGATCTTGAACACTGGTTAGCAGCTAATAGTCAGTTTGTAACGCCTCGAGAAGCTAAAACTGCTGGCGAAAATATTCACTTTAATACGGTTCCAACGCGCTTGGCAGAGTTGGATTTTGTGGCGGCCCAAATTCGCCAATTAGTAACACATCAAGGCTACCGTTACCGGGATTTTCTGATTCTTACCCGGCGATTAGATGCTTATGAAACGATGCTCGAACCGACTTTTGCGGCCCACCAAGTCCCCTTCTTTAACGATAATGATCGGACAATGAAGAACCACCCTTTGGTAACCTTAGTGATGGGGCTTTTCCAACTGCTTTGGGGACAATTCCAATTAGCTGACTTAATGCAAATCCTCAAAACTGGGTTGTTAATTCCTAAGGAACAGGTTGATGGTCAGCCCTTAACAGCTTTTCAATTTCGGCAGGACCTCTACTTAACGGAAAACTGGGCCCTAAAATATGGTAAAACGGGCTATGCTTGGCTCGGTAATAAGGATTTCCAATATACACCAGGATATCAAGCTAGCGGAGAGAATAGCTTCCGTGACCAACAAGAAGCCAAGAAAAGTACCCAATTAAATCGGGTCCGCCGCTACGTTAAACGGCAAATTGTTCCCTTCATTGAAGCCATACGTCAAGCGAAGAACGGTCGGGAAGCCGCAAAGCTCTTGTTTGAATTTTTTGTTCAACAAGGTGTCCCTGATCAATTGGCAAAATGGCAAAGGGCAGCTACTAATGCCGGTAATTTGACCCTCTCTCAAGAACCGGAACAGGTTTGGAATTCGTTCTGCCAGCTTCTCGATGAATATGTCTTAACAATGGGTGACCAAGCTAACTTCAGTTTGACGGCTTTTCGGGACCTGTTGTTAGTCGGCTTCCAAACGGCAACGTATTCCCAAATTCCGTCAACTTTGGATCAAGTCTTGGTATCGGAAAGTGGAATTACCCAAACTGAGCACCGGAAAGTTGTCTTTATTATTGGCGCAACCGACGATGTCATGCCCACAATGCAAGTTGAAACGGGTCTCTTAACGGAAGATGATCAGCGGCGGCTTGCTAGTGGGTTGAAGGATTATCAATACCTTCCAGTGTCAGGAATGGAAAAAGTCACCAATGAGCCGTTTGTTAATTATTTAGCGATGATGACTGGGATGGAACAATTATACTTAGTTGCACCACTCCAGAGTAGTGAAGACCAGCCAGCAGGGCTTTCTCCGTATCTGACCGGTTTGAGTACCTATTTTAACCGCCCAATTGTCAATCTTCCAGGAACTCCTCAACCACTAGCTAATTTTACGGAAATTAAACCGTTTATTTCGGCTATTCCGGCAACTCGCTCAAGCTTTATCCGGGCCCGGCGGGTTGCTCAAGACAATGGACAAAATTTAAGCGCTAACGAGACGTGGAAAGTGGTTGCGCGGATTATTAATGGACAGAAAACTGGCCGCCATGTTGATTTAAATAAGTATCAGTATCACAATGATCCACAACCATTAACGCCAGCATTAGCGGAACAATTGTATGGGAAGTTAGACCGGGAAACGATCATTGAACGGACGGAAATGGAAAAGGCTGGTCAACCATTACCTCCCCTTGGTGATGCCAAACGGCACTCAACGCTAAAAGCCTCAGTTTCCCAACTGCAGACCTACTACCAAAATCCGTATGAATACTTCTTGAAATACGGGCTAGATTTGAAACGACGGGAAGAATTTGAAATCACCCCCGCTGATTCCGGAACCTTCTACCATAATGTAATGGAGGCCTTTGTTCATTCAACCGGGACTAAATTAGCGACGCTAACGCCGGCTGAATTAGTGACTTACACTAACCAGGCCCTAACTCAAGCGGCTCAGGCACAAGCCTTGCTAACGGAATTGGGGGATGGGCAGTTACGGTTCGCATACCAGTTTGATCATTTGAAACAACTAGCCGAAGCGATGACCCGGGTTCTTTATCTTCAAGCCAAGGTAAGCCATGCCCAACCAAAGTACACGGAAAAGAGCTTTGGAAGTGGAGCCAACGCTATTTTCCGGCCAATTACGCACATTTTAGCTGATCAGCGCCATCAAGTTGAAATTCGGGGCCGGATTGACCGCTTAGATCAAGTTCAAACGGCCGATCAGCTTTACCAAATGGTGATTGATTATAAATCAAGTGACCGAAAATTCGACCTAGTGCGGGCAACAACTGGTTTAGATTTGCAATTATTAACGTATTTGGCAGCGGTTAAGCAGGATCTTAAGCATGGTCAAATCGGCGGAGCCTTCTACCTTCATTTAGCTAATCGGATTTTGAAACCCGAAGACTTTAAAAAGTCACTAACCGAAATCCAGTTGGACAACCACTTATACAACGGGTTAGTTCTTGGTGATGTTGAACTATTGAAGCAACTTGACCAAGGGTTAGACCAAGAAAAAAAGGGGAAGCTTTTAAATGCTCGGTACATTAAAAAGTCGACAAGCTACAAGGCTAATTCGGGCTCTTCGATCTTGACACCGACAGAACTGGACTGGTTATTAACCAAGAATGCGGAGTTAATTAGGCAAGCTGCTACCGAAATTTTTGCCGGAGAGACGGCCTTAGCTCCTTACCGGCTTGGTAGTCAAAACGGCCTAGAGAATAGCGATTACTTACCGATTTTTGCCTTTGACAATGTACTGGACCAAGATAAATTTAAAGACATTACCCTAACGGAAAAGGATGTCTTAAGTCAAATGCATGCGGATCAAAAATCAGCGACGGAAAATGATAAGGAAGGATAGATTATGGCAGGCTTTAATCCGACTCCAAAACAAAAACAGGTTATTACTGACCAGGGAAAAGATATTTTAGTCTCAGCCTCAGCAGGATCAGGCAAAACCGCGGTTCTGGTTAGGCGGGTAATCCAGCTGTTGAAAACGCATCCTGACCTAAATATCGATCAATTCTTATTGGTTACCTTTACTAAGGAAGCCGCAAAAAATATGCGGGACCGGATTCGTAGTGGTCTACTAGCCGAAAATAATGCAACTTTAAAGAAACAGTTAAGCCGGCTTCCCCTAGCGAATATTAGTACGATCCACGCTTTTTGTGAGCAAGTCATTAAGCAGTATTACTATGTTATTGGCTTGGATCCCAAGTACCGCTTGCTTACTGATGATACGGAAGAAAACCTCCTCCGGGACCAAGTTTGGAATGATTTACAAGAGGAATACCTAGCTAAGGACGACCAATTTAAGCGACTCAAAGAAGCTTTTCAGGATCCAAAGAGTAATGTTGGGGAAGGCTTGGCTGATGTCGTAATTCGCTTAGACGGGATTGCGAACGCTCAGGCACACCCCAATGGTTGGCTGAAGCAACTAATGGCGGCCTATCAGATTGAGCCGGACGGTTTAATGGCAAGTCCGTTTTTCCAAGACCATGTCTTAAAAGTAGTCTTTGATGAATTAGACCAACTCCGCCATGGGTTAGCCGATTTGATCGATGCCATTCCAGATGACCCAGGCTTTGAAAAAGCATTAACTGCTGTCCAAGCTGATAGTGACCAGGTAGAGACAATTGCTGATCAACTAGAACAGGGGAATTGGGATGCAGCGGTAGAACAAGTCCAAGAGCCAAAGTTTAAAACCTGGGGAACCAAGGGATTAGACGAAGCTGATAAAGCCTTGGCCGACAATTTAAAAGCTCAGCGGGATGCCTTAAAAGAGCAATTTAAGGCATCCTTGCCCAAGTATTTGTTGGCGAGTGAAGCGGTGATGGAAAAAAGAATCCAAATCGCCGCAATCTATTTAAGGCAGTTAATTACGATCACCCAAGAATTCCGACAACGGTATCAAGGGGTTAAACAAGCTCAGCACCTCCTTGACTTTCCTGACTTGGAACACTATGCTTACCAGATTTTAACGACTGATTCAAACGAAGGTCGGCAAGCCCAAGCTCAGCTCCGCCATCATTATCGGGAAATTATGGTCGATGAATATCAAGATACGAACGGTATCCAAGATGAACTAGTTAAGCAACTTCATGATCCAGAATTCAACCACCTTTTCATGGTGGGGGATGTTAAGCAATCGATTTATCGCTTTCGGCAAGCTGATCCAACTTTATTTTTAGATCGTTATCGAGAATATTCTGGTTCCGCCCCTGAGAACGAGGCGATTGTACTTGCTGAAAACTTCCGGTCAATGGAAAGCGTGACGAGCTTTGTTAACTTGGTCTTTACTCAATTAATGGATGAGGACCTTGGTGAAATGGCCTATGATGACGATGCCCAATTAAAGTATGCGGCTAAACGGTATGAGGCCGCCGCTAATCCTCGTCCAGCCACGGAAATGTTACTTTATAACGCTGCGGAAAAAGATGAGGTTCCGGATCCGGAGATTGAACACTACGTGGAACGGCAGGTTAACGATGCTAATGCCGGGGAAGTTTGGCTAATCGGAATGCGGATTCGCCAAATGCTTGACCGCAAAGAATTGATTTATGATCAAAAGACGGATCAAATGCGGCCAATTCAACCGCAAGACATTGCAATCTTAGCCCGGACGAAAACGTTGAACAACCAAATTGTTGAACAATTCGCTCGGTTGGAAATCCCGGTTGTGGTTCACGATGTTAAAAACTACTTTAAAGCTACCGAAGTCCAAACGATCTTGGCTTTATTAAAGATTATTGATAATCCAGCTCAAGATATTCCACTTGTAACGGTCCTCCGTTCGCCGATGTACGGATTTACAGAACGGGAATTAGCCTTTATCCGGATTCATCACCGGCATACAGACTTTTATTCAGCCTTGATTAAGTTAAAGGCAATGTTGGCAGATAAAGAACAAAAGAAAAAGTTAGAAGCTGAATGGGAAGCTTGGGATCTCGAAGCTTCAACTAAGGTTGGGCCAAAACAAACTAATTTTGCAACCTTTGCTGGTAAAGTAACTACCTTTTTAAAGCAATTAAGTCATTTCCAACAAGTTGCTGAACAACAGGCTTTGGTCGACTTGGTTTGGCAAATTTATCAAACCACTGATTACCTCGACTATGTTGCTGCGATGCCGGGAGGAAGTCAGCGCCAAGCCAATCTTCATGCCTTTTACCAACGGGCAAACGAATATGAGCAGGGAAGCTTCCGGGGCCTATACCAATTCATTAACTTTATTGAGCGGTTGCAACGACGGAACGATGATCTTGCTCAAGCACCGGTAGAAGTGGTTGGGGACGCAGTCAACGTTATGACGATTCACGGGAGTAAAGGGCTCCAGTTTCCAGTGGTCTTCTTGGTTAATAGTAGCCACCAGTTTAATAAGCAAAATCAAAGTGCCCCGATTATTGTTAATCCTCACGACGAGATGATTGGTTTACAGTTTAGTGAGCCATATCAAGATGATCCAGTGATTCGTTACCGGTTTGACCTTCCTCAACGGGAAATTGTGCTTCAATCCCTAACGAAACAGGAACGGGCCGAAGAAATGCGGCTGTTGTACGTAGCGTTAACGCGGGCAGAACAACGATTGATTATTACGGCTGGTATTAAGCAAGCTCCGGAGAAATTAATTACCAATTGGCAGGTTGCTGCTAATGATCAAAAGCTCGTTTTAGGAGCGAATGTCCGCTTAAAAGCCCGGTCGATGCTTGATTGGTTAGGGGTGACTCTTTGTCGGACCGGCTTGCTTTCACCGGCCCAATTTGAAAGTGACGCCACTTGGCCAACGATGCCAAACCTAGAAGCCACGACAAAACTACAATTTAAAATTTATACTGCTAACCAGGTGGAAGCCGAACTAAACGCCCTTAAGGCTGTTCGAAGTGACCAGGTTCTAGCAACGGAAAAGACATCGTTAAGCCGAGAAGAACGAGCCTTTATTAATAAGACTATGACGATGGAATATCCGCATGATACAGCAACCCGGACGACGGCTTACCAATCTGTTTCAGCGGTAAAAGAAGTCTTTGCTAACCAGGATCCGGATGAAGCCCGGATGGGACATATAACTTTTGATCAAACAGTTGCCAAAGAAGAAGGTCGGTATTTGCGGGGCGAATTTGGGCAACCCGACTTTATTAGCGCAGAACCAACCAGTCCAAGCCCAACCTTAGTGGGGACAGCCACTCACTTAGTTTTCCAAAAACTAGATCTGACCAAGGGTGAGGTGACTGCTGAGATGGTCACTGCTTTGATTGATCGTTTGGTAGCGAGTGGCTTGATTGAACGTACTCAAATTGGCGAAAACATCAACGTTGATGGAATTGTTAATTTTTATCAAACTGAGTTAGGCCAACAGATCTTAGCAAACCCAACGGCTGTGGAACGAGAAAAGCCATTCTCGATGTTGTTAAATGGTCATGATCTGTTTAAAAATTTAAATGCTGAGGACGGGGAACTTTTAATCCACGGGATTATTGACGGTTATTTAATGACTTCAAAAGGAATTATCATTTTTGATTACAAAACAGATGAATTAAAGGCAAAGGGAATTCAAGGAATCAAGGATCAATACCAAGGGCAGGTTCATTTGTATGCGGATGCCCTTCACCAAATGACGGGATTGCCAATTTTAAAACAATATCTTTACCTAGTAAGAATTGGTGAATTAGTCGAAGTGTAGTATCCTTATAAGTGTGAATTCTTTTAGCGAAAAATAATTAGTTCGTTTGAAAACTGGAGGAAACAATTGTGAAAAAAGTAGTACTACTATCAGCAACTATCCTAGCCGGGATTGCCTTAGTAGGTTGTGGAAAGACTAGTAGCTCATCAAATACTGGTTCGACGACCGGCAATGAAATGACGGAACAATATACCAAGGCGGAATATGCAGTGATGGCTTACATGAAGACTGGGGATATTTCAGCCAAGGATTTGAAGAAGGACGCTGACAATTTGACCTTAAAGCACAAGGGAAACAAGTACACCATTACGAATGATGTTCAATCCTTTGTTTGTGAAATCAGCGGTAGTAAGGTTAAGGTGACCTTGCAAGACGCAGATGGCAAAAAGTTGAGTACGGTCAGCTACACGAAGAAGGCTTTAGCCAAGAGCTACCAGAATGATCTTGAAACGATCGACAAGGTTATCAGCAAGTTACAAGATACTAAGGACGAATCCTCTTCATCCTCATCATCTTCTGAATCAAGTGGTAACACGAGCTCAAGTTCTCAATCTTCAAGCTCAGCTAGTTCTTCAAGTGCTAGCTCAAGTAGTAAGGGAAGTAACAGTTCACAAGGTGGTAACAGCACTGGCACGTCAACTGGAAGCGGTAGTCACACTAGTGGTAATAGTGGTTACAGCGGTGGCTCAACGAGCAACTACAGTGGTGGTTATAGCGGTAATAGTAATGGCGGAGGATCGAATTCTGGTTTAAGCCAAGATTTACCAAGTGGTGGTACTGGCGCACCAGTAGATGATGGTACTGGGGCTCCAGTTGATTAAGCTAAAATATAATTGCTAAATTTGTGGTTTTCCATACGGAATTTAATGGCTATATCGGAGTGAATTTCTTTCGATATGGCTATTTTTCATTTCACCAAAAATTTTTCAAAGAAGAAGTGACGCAACCAAATTAATTCCTCCCAAAAAAACTCAACAATTTCCATTAAACCGGGAATTCGGATGCGAAGGTAGCGATAGATAATTTAGTGGGGAATGTTCACAAAAGAAACGGGAATCCTAAATTAGTGAAAAACAGGGCGGAAATTCCTTTCGAGTTCGCTCGGATTAAAGTTCGCTTTTGCGCAATTCAAAAGCGCTTGTGAAGGGCTGTGAAGGAATTTTGACCAAATAAAGTTGAACGTTCCAAAAATTGAATTCTAAAATTGTTCGATAAAATGGTTGAAAAATCAAAGACGATTCGGTAGGATAATTAAGTAAGTATGTGCTTATAAATTTAAGCTAATGAGGTGGAAAAACATGGCATCTGTAGTAGTTGTTGGTAGCCAATGGGGTGACGAAGGGAAGGGTAAGATTACGGATTACCTTTGCCAGACCGCCACGATGGTCGTTCGGTCACAAGGTGGAAACAACGCCGGCCACTCAATTGTTTTTCACGGGAAAAAGTATGGGTTACGCCTGATGCCATCGGGAATCTTTGGGGATGATACCTTAGCCGTGATTGGGAATGGGGTTGTAGTAAATCCTAAGTCCTTGTTAGATGAAATCCACTATCTTAATTCTGAAGGGATTGCGACGGACAACCTTCGGATTTCTAACCGGGCCCACGTGGTAATGCCTTACCATATTTTGTTAGATGAATATCAAGAAGAAGCAAAGGGTGACCACAAGGTTGGGACGACCAAGAATGGGATTGGCCCGGCTTATGTAGATAAGGTTGCCCGGGTTGGGATCCGGATGTGTGATTTGCTAGAAAAGGACACCTTTGCGGAAAAATTAAAGCTTAACTTAGCTGAGAAGAATACTTTGTTTGCCAAGGTTTATGACAAGCCAGCACTTGATTTTGACCAATTGTTTGAAGAGTTTTACGCTTACGGCCAAGAACTCGCTCAATACGTTACTGATACGGCAATCTTAGTTGATGAAGCGCTAGATAAGGGGGAACGGGTTCTCTTTGAAGGGGCCCAAGGGACGATGCTTGATATCGATGCTGGAACCTACCCATACGTAACTTCATCAACCCCAGTCGCTGGGGGAGCTGCTACGGGAGCCGGGGTTGGCCCTAACAAGCTTCAAACGGTTGTTGGAATCTGCAAGGCTTACACTACCCGGGTTGGGGAAGGACCTTTCCCAACTGAATTGTTTGATGAAGTTGGCGACCAACTACGGGAAACTGGTCATGAATACGGGACGGTAACTGGTCGGCCACGGCGGATTGGTTGGTTTGATAGTGTTGCTATGCGGCATGCTGTTCGGGTCGATGGGATTAACTACCTTTCCTTAAACCTCCTCGATGTTTTGACCGGTCAAAAGACGATTAAGATTGCGACCGCATACGAACTCGATGGTAAGCAAATTGACTTCTATCCCGCTAGCCTAAAGCAACTCGCTGCTGCTAAACCGGTTTATGAAGAATTGCCAGGTTGGGATGAGGATATCACCCACGCTAAGCAAATTAGCGATCTTCCTGCCAATGCCCAAGCCTTTTTGAAGCGGGTAGAAGAACTTACTCACGCTAAACTTGCGACGGTTTCTGTTGGTCCAGACCGGGATCAAACCATTATTGTGGATGATCCTTGGAAAGCCTAAGCATGAATCAAGCTAACTAAACATATATGAAGTTAGCTTTACCATATCCTCTTCGATATTTTGCTTAAAAAAGAGGATGAGCAGAAACTACTAAGGTCACTAATTTAAAGGTTGAAACGTAGTCGACACAACTTAGGGAGTTTGCGATGTAAGAAAGTATGGTCCTTATAGATAAGTCGAGGTCGGAAGAAGCTCGACGGTCTGGCAAGGATAAGGAGAACGAAGGTTGATTAGTAAGACTTGTTCTTTTATTCGAATTTATCCTCTAAGGCGTGGTTTTTGACCGCAGTTTCTGTGTAACATTTGGAAATGCGAGAAGGGCTGGGAAGAAACACGAGTTTCTTCCCAGCTTGGTCTTATCATAAGCAGGTAAACTGCTAACGATAATTTGGCTACGGTAGCCAAGAGGACATTACCTTCTTTATAGTCGGTACTATCCCATTCGGCCTTGCATAGACTCACAGGTGCCAAGCGAGTTGCCTAGTTCCAACGTTCCCTAGCTAATGGCTGAGACTTTTTTCACCTCCTGAAGTTGGAAAAACGTTTTAACCAAAGTCAATGAAATATTTGACACTCCTTGAAATGACGGGTACACTTGATCAAAATAAAATCTTTTTGTGTTGGGAAGGAGTGTTTTGATCGTGGCGCATGAAATCGTTGATGGTTCCAGTATGAAACGGGCGTTGACGCGGATTACTTACGAAATTATTGAGCAAAACAAAGGGGTAGATGACCTGGTCTTCGTTGGGATTAAGACCCGGGGAATTTACCTCGCTGAGCGCCTTGCTAAGCGGATGGAACAATTGGAAGGCGTGCAAGTGCCAGTTGGTTCCCTTGATATCACCCTGTACCGGGATGATCGCCATCAACTAAATCACCATGTTGAGCCAACGGTCGAAAACGCTGATGTTAATGTTGATATTACCGATAAGCATGTCATTTTAGTTGATGATGTCCTTTACACTGGGCGGACGGTTCGGGCAGCCCTTGATGCTTTGATGGACTTAGGGCGGCCGAAGCGGATTTCTTTGGCAGTGCTAGTTGACCGGGGACATCGGGAATTACCGATTCGGCCAGACTTTGTTGGTAAGAACATTCCAACTTCAAACGCTGAAACAGTTCACGTGGCTGTCGAAGAATATGATGGTCACGAAGATATCTCAATTGATAATAACCAAGCTTAATATCCACTGTTTAATTTGCTCCAGAGAGGGTGACAATGGTGGGCGGCTTTTTCGCCACCCAAAAGCGGTCCTCTTTGGAGGATCGCTTTTTTTGAAATGGAGGAAGAAAAATGCAACGTTTTGCACCGATGGTAGCGATCGATGTGGCAACAAAGGCGGTAGCGGTTGACTTATTTGACCAGCTAGAAACTGCTACGCCGAAACCAATTGTGAAGTTGGGGATGGAATTGTACTACACCGCAGGTCCGGACATTATTCGCTTAGCTCGTCAACGGGGGTTTAAGGTTTTTCTTGATTTAAAGTTGTACGACATTCCCAATACAGTAGGTCGAGCGATGAAAGGACTTGGTAAGCTTGGGGTTTCGTTTGTAACCGTCCATGCTGCCGGAGGAAAAGAAATGCTTCAAGCAGCCCTAGATGGACTAGAAGCAGGGGCGAGCGCGGTGAACCTCCCACTTCCTAATCTTTTGGCAATTACCGAATTGACTTCAATTAATCAACAAATTATGAATGAGGAACAGGGGATTCCAGGGGAATTGGTAACAACCGTTCAACGGTATGCTAAGTTAGCCGATGAAGTTGGTTTGGCGGGAGTGGTTTGTTCGGCCCAAGAAGTTACGGCGATTCGGCAAGTAACGAGTGCTGGTTTTTACTGTGTTACGCCGGGGATCCGTCCGGTTGGAAGTGCTAAAGGTGATCAAAAGCGGGTAGTAACGCCAGCTCAGGCTCATCAATTAGGGGCAAATGCGATTGTCTGCGGGCGACCAATTACTCAAGCTGAATCAGTTAGGGATGCATACGAAGCAATTGCAAAAGAATTTTTGGAGGGATAATCATGATTGGGCAACGTGAAATTGTAGCAAAAAACTTACTTGATATTAAGGCGGTGGCTTTACGGCCAAACGAACCATTTACCTGGGCGAGTGGTTTAAAAGCGCCAATTTACACTGATAATCGCCTGACGATTTCTTATCCTTGGGTCCGGCGGAATATTTATATTGGAATGATCGACCGGATTAAGCATAACTTTGGGGTTGAAAATGTCGATGTAATCGCTGGAACCGCAACGGCAGGGATTCCCCACGCAACCCTAGTAGCTGAACGCCTCCAAAAACCATTAATCTATGTTCGCTCCAAGCCAAAGGATCATGGTCAAGGTCGCCAAATCGAAGGAGTTCTTAAGCCAGGACAAAAGGTAGTTGTAATAGATGACTTATTATCAACTGGTGGAAGTGTTTTAAACGCAGTGAAGGCAGTGCAAGCTGCTGGTGGCGAAGTTCTGGGGGTTGTTGCCATCTTCTCCTATGAATTACCAGCTTTAACGACCAACTTTGCGGCAGTTGGGTTACCATTCTATACTGTGACGAATTACAGTACCTTAATTGAAGAAGCTTTAAAACAAGGCTTAGTAACTGACGAAGAAAAAGCTTCTTTGCATGCTTGGCGAGAAGATCCTAAAACGTGGTCTGCTAATCATTAAATCAAGTTCCAAACGTTAGTAGTTACAGAGTTTCGACTTTGCTACTAACGTTTTTAAAATTTTTGACAGTTTTTTTGAAAAAAGGTGTTGACGAAACAGAGGAAGACCGGTATAGTTATATATCGTTGTCACCGCAACAAAGCGTCAGTCGCTTGGTGATGACCACAAATCATTTCGAAATTGTTGTTGACAGTTGCTTAATGATTTGCTATTATACAAGAGTTGTCGCTGAGTGATGATTCAAGAACTTCTTCAAAAAAGTTCTTGACAATCGGTTGAGCGATTTGATAAAATGATCAAGTCGCTAACTTCTAGTGACAAACGGTAGACCTTTGAAAACTGAATAAAGTTTCGACGAATCAAATGTGTAGGGTCTTTGATCTTATGATCGAAGCAAAACATTTGCGAAGTCAATTCGCTTAATTTATTTTTGAGAGCTATCTCAAATTCTTATTTTATATGAGAGTTTGATCCTGGCTCAGGATGAACGCCGGCGGTGTGCCTAATACATGCAAGTCGAACGCGTTGGCCCAACTGATTGACGATGCTTGCATCTGATTGACGTTGGTTTACCAACGAGTGGCGGACGGGTGAGTAACACGTAGGCAACCTGCCCAGAAGCGGGGGACAACATTTGGAAACAAGTGCTAATACCGCATAACAACATTAACCGCCTGGTTAATGTTTAAAAGATGGCTTCGGCTATCACTTCTGGATGGGCCTGCGGCGCATTAGCTTGTTGGTAAGGTAACGGCTTACCAAGGCAATGATGCGTAGCCGAGTTGAGAGACTGATCGGCCACAATGGAACTGAGACACGGTCCATACTCCTACGGGAGGCAGCAGTAGAGAATCTTCCACAATGGGCGCAAGCCTGATGGAGCAACACCGCGTGAGTGAAGAAGGGTTTCGGCTCGTAAAACTCTGTTGTTGAAGAAGAACGTGCGTGAGAGTAACTGTTCACGCAGTGACGGTATTCAACCAGAAAGTCACGGCTAACTACGTGCCAGCAGCCGCGGTAATACGTAGGTGGCAAGCGTTATCCGGATTTATTGGGCGTAAAGCGAGCGCAGGCGGTT
>DWYX01000016.1 GCA_019118465.1 Candidatus Limosilactobacillus faecipullorum
AATTGAAACTCTTGGGAAGCGAACAGACTTATGCTCGTAGTTTGGTGGGATTGCAAGCACAGATCGAGGCACTTGTCATGACGAATAATCTAGCAAAATTTGGAATGTTACAAACTAGCAATTGACGTTATTGGTACTATTGAAAGTCCTACCTTCTACTTTGTGTTACCTACAGGTTTTTACTACAATCCCACTAAATATGGTGATAACTGGGTTGCAACAGACGAAAAACAGTATCAAACTACAACCACCTACTATGCGAATGGTCACCAAGTAATTAAAGTAGCATTTCAGACAGGCCATACCTTTGTGGGGACTGGAAATGCTGGACAAGTACAGTTTATTTTGAATGTTTCGGCTGATAGTACCGTTGTACCTGGTGAATATAAGGTTATGAGCTATATTTCTAGCCCTAATGTAAAATGGGCCAATATGGCCTCACTTACCAATACCGATCTTTCCTATTTAGATGTGGATGCTAATGCAAGTGATACCGGTAAGTCTAAGAGCTTTGCTAATCGTAAAACTGATTACGTGACTTTAACTGTTAGCAACGTAGCTAAGTCTTTAAACAACAACTCTGGGATCGCCATTGATGGTGAGGACGGAATCTTAAGTGCGGTAACTACCAACGGTCAAGTTGATGATCGTGGTGATGGCAAGACCACCTTGGGGATGAATGTTTATTCCACCCAGGCAGAAACTACCGGTTTTGTTTATAAAGGTGCTTTACCCGTTAATGATATAACTGGTAAACAGGATATTGTCCTAACGGGTCCAGTCACGATTCCGTCATCAATTTCGGATACTGTGTCAATCCTTTACGCTACTGGTGATGTTGATCTCAATAATATTGAAACCACTAACTATGTAACGGCAAATAAGATTACTGACTGGAGTAAGGTTACTGGGGTAGCTTTAATTGGTACCAAAATTGCTACTGGGGTCCACGCCCAGGTTAACTTACCAGTTCAAGTACTAAATGTCAGTGATAAGAGTGGTAAAAAATATAAATTTAATACGGCCTTATTCAAAAATAGCTTGCCAAACCAACCCCTTGATATGACGGCCACTTTGACTGTTACCGGGAAGAGTACCATTAAGACCCGGGTTGAATACACGGATACGGATGGCACCACGAAGTACAAGGATCTTGAATATACCAAGACCTATACTGATGGGGAAGATACGCCAAAAGCGAGCGATTTTCCATCTTCGACCGGCGATACGAGTGCCTTAGCGCAATATAGCCCAACCTTTAGTCTAGATGATCAAAATACCTTAAAAGACTTACTCCAAAACCGGATTATGCCAAATGATCCTAATATGGGGAGCATTAACCTGCGATCAACGGTAACCCCGAGTGAAGATGGCTACTACGTTACCTACGTGTTGGCAGATAAGACGGAAACTACAACGAATACTAAGAACTTTACCCGGACGATCAATATTAAAAAACCAGATGGGGCAACTGAAACGGTTGCTCAAACCGCTCCAATTGGGCAACAAGTTACCAAGGACCTTATTACTGGTAAAACAACGACCTATCCTTGGGGGACCAGTTACTGGCAATCTTATACTATTCCGGTAGTTAATGGTTATATCGGTAAGGCTGACACCACTGATGGCAAAATTGATCCACAAAAGATTGATGAAAATTCAAGTGATACCATCGTCAATATTACCTATACGAAGCTCGGCTCAATTTTACCAGTCGACGAAAGTGACAATTCATTAGGGAGTAATACTACCTATGCTAATGATCCGGATGATGGTTCAAAGGCGGCGACGACAAACGCGCCAACTATTCCCGGCTACCATGTTGCAAGTACGCAAACTAACTCCAATATTACCGTCAGTGGAAGTGGAAACAATACAACGGCAACGGTAACCCCAGTAGATCAAACACAAAATACCCAAGTTGTCTATGAGCCAAATACTGAAACGGCAACGGTTAAGTTTATTGACAACGATAATAGTAGCCAAGAGATTTCTGGAACGGCGATTACGTCTACGGGAAAGTACGGTCAAACTATTACTTTCACAATTAATCCCGAAACGGAATTAAAGACTTTAGAGGCTAGAGGCTACGAACTGGTTAGTGATGATTGGGCAGATAAAATAAACTCCACCTATAAAGATGGGAATAATATCTTTGAAATCCATTTGAAACACCAGATTAAGCAATTTGTACCAGCTAACCCAACGAAGGGAGCGGATGATTCGAATAACATTTACCATGACCCAGTTAATGGTAAGGACTATCCGGCTTTTGAAGCTGCTGCTTTGACGGTTACTTATACTGGGGCGGGCGATGCAACACCAAAGGCCCAAACAATTACTGTTCCAGGAGCCTTTTATAAGAACTTTACCTATGATGCGGTTACTGGTGCCGTGGTAAGTGAAGATTCAAATTGGACATCGACAAATAAACCTAGTTCTACTAGTAGCAATTTTGCTTTTGATTCAAGTATCTATGAAGCTTATGAAAATGGTGGATACGGAAATAATGATAACCGTAAGTTAATACCAAGTATTATTGGGTATAAAGCTGGCTATAAAAATGGTCCATTTATAGCTACTTTACCATTGATACAGTTGGGAGCAAATGCAGGTGGAAATACAGTAACATATACTTATTCGATTATCTATACTGCCAACGATGAAACTGCCATGATTAAATTCATTGACGACACAACTGGTAAAGCAGTTAGCGATAGCGCTTTGAATACAGATGGAGCCTTAACTACTACTGGTAAGTATGGTGAAACGATTAGCTTTACTACGGATCCGGAAACGGAATTAGCTAACCTTGAGAAGAAGGGATACACCCTAGTTAGCGATGGTTGGAAGAATAAGACATCAACTACCTATCAAGATGGGGACGTAAATAACACCTTTGAAATCCATCTGAAGCATTTATACGCAGCTGATTTAGTTTCAAAGTCAGTTACTCGGACGATTAACTATGTTGATGCGAAAGATACGAGCAAGCCAGTGGCGGATGCAGTTAAACAAAGGGCTACATTGACTCGCAATCACATCAAGGATAATGTAACTGGGGATTACGTTGGCTATGGTTCGATTGATGATAATAGTGACTACGTAAGTAATGATGCTTGGAACGTCGAAAATCAAACTTGGGTAGCAGTTGCTTCACCAGACTTATCTGCCAAGGGCTACGAAGCTCCAGACCAAACGAAAGTTGATGCGGTAACGGTGGATGGCAACACCCAAGATGCTACGATAACGGTGACGTACGACCATAAGACGGTTACTGTTCAACCGAATAATCCAAAGACAACGACGGATCCTTTGCCAGACAATCCAACGTCCAATTATCCAAGCGGGGTCGACGAGAAGGACTTGAAAAAGACGATCACCCGGACGATTAAGCTCACGACTCCTAATGGTAAAGAAACTGATGAAACTCAAACTGTTACCTTAAGTCGGACAGCGACGGTTGATGAAGTTAATGGAGGTGTTACTTACAGTTATTGGTCAACTGGGACTTGGGATAGTTATACGCCAAAGAGCGTAACTGGTTACACGCCAAAGATTACTATTGATGATACGTCAGCAAGTAGTATTGCTCAAACGACGGTCAGCCATGATACAAATGATTCAACCGTCATAATTACCTACACCCCTGACTCACAAAAGCTCCAAATCCATATTTACGATGTTGATAAAAATGCAACCATTAAGGATGACTTAGGGGCTGGTGAGTCTGGTGTCACGTTGGAAATCGATGGCGTTTCTAATCAAGCTTACGATGAAACAAGTGCAGTTCAAAAGCTTGAAGATTACTACAAAGGTCTCGGCTACAAGTTAGCGCCAGTCACAGCTGAACATCCATTACCAGTTGCTACTGGGACCTTTGATACTAATGATGCTGTGGATCAAGCCATTAATATTTACCTTGTCCACGATATCGAAGAACAAACTCAAAAGGTTACCCGGACGATTAATTATCAAACAACAGAGACCCACAAGCAGGTTGCCGGCCCATATACTAAGACAGTAACAGTAATAGCGATGGTTGATAGGGTTACGGGAAATGCGCTTAGCTACACGGGAACCGATGGGACGAGTGCGGTCACTGTTACACTAACGGGCACAAAGACAAAGGATGGTAAGAACGCTTATACCATCACTATCCCTGGGCAAAAATTACCAACTTATGCTGGTTACACCGCTCAAGCTCCAGAAGCTACTAGCTCAACCCAAGCTAAGATCTTTAATGAGACCTTGAGTGGTACTGATGACAGTCTAACCGAAACGGTAAATTACACACCTAATGATCAACAACTCCAAATCCGGGTTTTCGATGACACAACTGATCCAGATAGTAAGACCGATCTCGGGGCCGGTCAGTCTGGTGATCAGGTCAACTTCTCAGGAAAGACGGATGAAACCGTTCCTGACGATGTTAAGGCAAAGGTTGATGATTTAATTAAATACTATGAAGGAAAGGGTTACGTCCTAGTTTCAACTGGAACCATCCCAACCAAGTACGATAATACTGATAATACGGGTGATACGGACAGTGCGGTTCAACATGTGGATATTCACTTGAAGCATGGAACTAAGACGATCACGGCTACCCAGACTAATATCACCTACACAGATCCAACGAATAATCAGCAATATCAGCTTACCTACGATGCAACCCGAACGATTACCTACCAAGGAGCAGGCAATCAAACGCCGGCAGAAAAGGCTGAAACAGTTCGAGGGGCCTTTACGCGCCAATTGACGGTTGATGCCGTAACAGGCAAAGTTCAAACAGTCGATTTATGGACTGGCAGTTATGACTATGCTAGCGTATCGGTAACACCGGTAACTGGCTACGTGGCTGATAAAGTAACTGTCCCAGCGGTCACTGCAAGTGCTGATAATCTAGATGAAAATGGAAACCCCAAGGCGGTTAGCCAGACGGTGGCCTACACTGCTGTCGGTCGGATCATTCCGGTTGATGCTAATGGTAAGCAACTTGCGGACCCACAAAACTACAAGAATGATTCGGCTGATCCAACTAAGGTTGCCGAAAACGAAACTTTACCAATGATTCCGGGTTACCACATAGTCAGTGGGGATGGGGTCACAACGAGTGGAACTGGTAATAATACGACCGGAACTATTACGCCAACGAACGCTACAAGCGATACGAAGGTTACCTACGCACCAAATGCGGAGACGATCACGGTGAAGTACGTCGACGCCGATGCCAAAGATCCAAGCAAAGCTACGTTGAAGACGGATCCCTTGAATGGTGATTTTGGAACGGATATTAACTACACTACTAAGGATGAACTAGCTAAGCTTACTAACGAAGGCTACGTCCTTAGTCAAGCTAGCGATGACGGATTTACCTCCGCTAACCAAACGCAATACACCGTGGAAAACGATGGGAAGACTTACATCGTAACCTTGCACCACGGAACGGAAACGGTAACAACGAACCAACAAGTTGATGGCAAGACTAAGATTAACGAAAACGATGACCGGGATAACGCCCCAGTTTGGACGGATGAAAACGGGATTGTTAGTGCTGCTTTCACGCGGACGATTAGCTATGTAGCTAGTGATGGGACAAACCTAGGTCTAAGCACTCAAACTCAAAGTGCGCACTGGACCCGAGAGTTGACGGTCGACAAGGTCACTGGCGAAGTCGTTGACAGTACTGCTTGGACGACAACTAACACTTACCCGGCAGTTACTAGTCCAACGGTAGCGGGTTACACTCCGGATATTGCTACGGTAGCGGAAGTAACGAGTCCGAAACAGACGGATACAAAGGTCACGGTAACCTACGCTCCAAATGACCAGAAACTCCATATCCGGGTCTTTGATGATACGGTAGATGCAACCAAGGATATCGGAGCTGGTGATTCTAACCAGACTGTTGATTACACTGGGAAGACCAATACTAGCTTTGATGAATCAGACTCGGTTAGTGCGCTCGAAAAGTACTATGAGGGCAAGGGATATATCCTTGATCCAAAGTCCCCAGCGCCTACGACAACGGGGACGTACAATACTGATGACAACGATGTCCAATACATTGACATCCACTTGATTCACAATACTCACCAACAAAGTCAAACTGTTATCCGGACGATTAACTACGTCACGACGACTAAGGATGCGGATGGCCAGCCAGTTCAAGTGGCAACGCCAACCACGGTGACGGTCACAGTGAAGGCGACGATTGATGACGTAACAAAGGATGCAAGTGACTACACTGCTACGGACAGTAATGGTAAAAGTTATACGGTCACAAGGACTTCAACTGTTACCAACGGGGGTAGCAACCAATATTCGGTTACGCTTCCTGGCCAAACGACCTTACCAACGAAGGAAGGTTACACGGCTGCCCCAACAAGTGCTGCGACTGCTAAAAGTGATCAAACTTACACCGTAACTTTAGCTGAAACGGTGAGTGATCATTCTGAAACGGTGACCTACACGCCTAACGCACAAGATTTAACCATTGTGGTTCACGACAATACCACGAATACGGATGTCGATGTCTCAACTTACGGGGATTCAACTAGCTTTACTGGGGTCTCCGATGGAAACGTATCAACGGACGTTACAACCAATCGTGATAAACTTATCCAACAATTGAAGGATAAGGGCTATGACGTTACTGACGAAGGGAATATTCCGGCAAACTACGATCATGATGATAGTAATGATCAAACGGTAACGATTAGGGTTACCCACAAGAAGGTCACGGTTACGCCAGACAAGCCAAAGACAACTGATGATACGATTGATGGGACGACGCAGAAGTACCCTGATGGAGTATCGGAAAGTGACTTGAATCACACGGTGACGCGGACAATTAACGTCACGAATCCAGATGGAACAACTCAACAAGCAGTTCAAACAGTTGCCTTTATCCGGGAGGCTACGATTGACGCTGTTACTGGACATGTTACCTATACTCCATGGGTGGTAAAAGGAACCACTGCTACTCAGGGCACTTGGTCTGAATACGATGGGCCAACTCATGCTGGTTACACGCCGGCTATTGATGGTAAGTCAGCTGATAGTGCAACGATTAGTGCTAATGATCAAGTCAGTGAAAGTGATTCGGATCAAACTATTAACATCACTTATACGGCTAATCCACAATCAACGAAGATTCAATATGTCGATGATGATGCAAAGGATGTCCAAGGTAATTCAACGGTTGTAACATTAACTGATTTGACAGGGGAAACTGATGAAAAGGTTAACCCAACTTACGTGACGCCAACAGGATATGAATTGGTAGATTCAAATCAAGAAGTGCCATCATATACCTTTAAGGCCAGTGATAATCAACCAATCGTCGTTCACTTAAGGCATAAGACAGTTAAGGTTGATTCATTTGTACCGAAGACGTTAAGTGACAAGTTGCCAGATAATCCAGGGAAAGACTTCCCAAGTGGGGTTGGCGAGAGTGACTTAAACAAGACGATCACGCGGACAATTAACGTCACGAAGCCTGATGGCATGAAGATAACTACGACACAAACGGTTCACTTAACCCGGACCGCGACGGTCGATGAAGTAACCGGTGAAGTTACTTACAGTGACTGGACAACCGGAAAGTGGGATGCATACACCCCAGATAACGTTGCTGGTTACACGCCAAACGGTACGGCTCCTAAGTCCCCGGTTAATGGTAATAGTCAAGATCAAACCATTAACATCACCTACATCGCTAACCCACAAAAGGTTACGATTAACTATGTTGATGATGACGATCAAGGTAAAGTTGTTCACACGACGCCGTTGAGTGGGAAGACTGATCGAACAGTCCCAGTTACGAACGAAGTACCGGCTGGTTACCAATTAGCTACTGGTAGTACCGTTCCTAGTGATCATACCTTCACGCCAGATGGCCCGGCTACGATTACCGTCCACCTCGTTCACAAGCACGACCAAGACAGTGAAAACCACCAAGCAACGCGGACAATCACGGTCACGACGCCGGATGGGATGACGCAAACGATCACCCAAACTGGGAAGATTAGTCGGTCGACCGATACCGATGAAGTTACTAAGACGACTACGTACGGTGATTGGAGTAAAGCAGATTGGCCGAAGTATGATGTCCCAGTTATTCCGGGTTACACGGCCAGTGTTAAGACGGTCGATGAGACCCCGCTTACCCCTAATACTCAGGACAGCCAGGTTGTGATTACCTACACGGCAAATGCCCAAGCCACGACGATCCAGTACGTCGACGATGATGAAGGTGACCAGGTGGTTAACACGACTGTCTTAAATGGGCAAACCGGCCAAACGGTTACGCCAGCATACACGATTCCGGACCACTACGATTATGTTGGTGGCGAAGAAGCTAATTACACCTTTAAGGCCAGTGGCAACGTTCCAATCGTGGTTCACTTGAAGCACCACCATACAACGACGCCGGACCAAAAGACGGTTACCCGGACAATCACGGTCACGACGCCAGCTGGTAAGAAGACGACCACGACGCAAACAGCCACAAGTACCCGGATGATCGATACCGATGAAGTCACCGGAACCAAGACGCCAGGAGCATGGCAACCGGCTACCTGGGACAACTTTGCCACGCCAACGATTGCTGGTTATGTACCAACGGTTAGTCAAGTAGCAGCTAAGAAAGTCACGGGCGATACGCCAGATGAGCAGATCAACATCGCTTATAGCGCTAACCCACAAACCGCTACGGTAACCTACGTCGACGATGAAACCAGCAAGACCGTCCACGTGACGAATCTCCATGGGGACACAGCTACGACGGTCACGGTACCAAACGAAGTTCCAGCTGGTTACGATCTGGTTGGCACCTTCCCAAGTGACTACACCTTTACCAGTGCTAGTCAACAGGGAATCACGGTTCACTTAAAGCACCATCCAAACACGGTGCCGGAAACCAAGACGGTTACCCGGACGATTACAGTGGTTAATCCGAATGGGACGACCAAGACGGTTACTCAAACGGCAACGATCACTCGCCAAGTTACAACCGATGCGGTTAATGGGAACCAAACCTTCACCCCGTGGACGATAGCGCTTTGGTCGAAGTTTGAAGTGCCAACCTTCAAGGGTTATACGCCAAGTCAGATCACGGTTACGCCGGTCACAGTCGATGGTAATAGCCAAGACGAAACGGTGACG
Organism: Candidatus Limosilactobacillus faecipullorum; assembly: GCA_019118465.1. GTDB lineage: Bacteria > Bacillota > Bacilli > Lactobacillales > Lactobacillaceae > Limosilactobacillus > Limosilactobacillus faecipullorum. The sequence goes on from DWYX01000016.1 coordinate 9,169, forward strand.
ATCACTTACGCCGCGGATCCGGCCGCAATTGTTTACTTCTTAGATGAAGATCAATTGGATGCCAAGGGGCAACCGAGCCAAGTAGCCACGAGTGGTTACTTGAGTGGGAACTTCAATGGTCCGATTATCGATCAAAGCTACGCCAAGACCTTAGCGGATTTGCAAGCGAAGGGCTACCTGCTTGATAATCAAAAGTCAACTTATCCAACCCAGGATAAGTTTGACACCGATCCGAAGACGCTCCAGACTTTCTACGTTTACCTCAAGCATCAGACAACGACTGCACCGGAGCAGAAGACGGCTACCCGGACGATCAAGGTTAATAACCCAGCTGGCACGACCAAGACGATTACTCAAACGGTTGCGATTAGCCGCCAAATCACAATCGATAAGGTCACTGGCAAGCAAACGGCTGGTGACTGGAGTTCAGCAAATTGGGCTGAATTTAAGGTACCGGCAATTTCTGGTTACACGCCAAGTCAAACGACGGTTCCAGTCACGACCGTTGATGGGACGGCGACTGACCAAACAGTAACGATTAATTACACAGCTAACCCACAAACAGTCACGATTAAGTACATCGATGATACAACTGGGACCACGGTTAAGGCCGAGTCAGTTCAAGGGGTCACCGATCAAACGGTTACGATCCCGGCCGATGTGCCAAGTGGTTACCGAGTTGTTGGACAACTACCAGGGAAGTACACCTTAACGTCCGATGATGGGCAGACGATTACCGTCCACTTGACCCACCAAACGACCACAGTGGCAGAAGCGAAGACGATTACCCGGACGATTACAGTGATTAATCCGAATGGGATGACCAAGACGGTTACCCAAACGGCGACGATCACGCGGCAAGTTACGACCGACCAAGCCACCGGGACGCAAACTTTCACGCCATGGAGCGCGGCTGATTGGCCCGCATTTAACCTAACCAACTTAGCGGTAATTCCAGGTTACACGCCGATGGTGGTTAAGGGTTCAACCGCTCACGTGATGGTCGATGAGACAACCCAAGATGCTCAAACTCAGATCATTTACGTGGGTCAACCCCAAGGTACGACCATTCAATACGTTGATGATGAAACGGGAAAGGTTGTTCAAACCACTTCTTTGCAAGGTAGGACGGGCGAAACGGTCACGCCAAGTTACCAAACGCTAAGTGGCTATGATCTCGTTGATCCAAGTCAAGCGGTCACAAGCTATATCTTTAAGACTAGCGGTAATCAACCAATCGTAATTCACTTAACGCACCACAAGAGTATCGTGCCGGAAACCAAGACGGTTACCCGGACGATTACAGTGGTTAATCCGAATGGGACGACTAAGACGGTTACCCAAACGGCAACGATCACTCGCCAAGTTACGACGGATCAAGTCACCGGGGATCAAACGGCTACGGCTTGGACAACGGTTGAATGGCCAGCCTTCAATGTGCCAACGTTGACGGGTTACACTGCAAATATTGATGGGACGATTGATGCTGTGACTGTGGATGCAACAACGACTGATCAAGTGGTTACGATCACTTACCTTAAGCAAACCACGCCAAATAAGCCAGTCGTAATTCCGGATAAGCCAAACAAGCCGAACAGGCCAACGGTTAACCCAACGCTGATTGAACCAACGAATGGCAACGATCAAACGTCAAGTCGGTCAACGAGTGACACACCGGTTAAGCCAAGCATCAGTGGTCAATCAAGTGCTGTAATATCACAAGGTACTGTAAGACCAACCAAGGCTACGGTTACTAATATCCCAACGGCAACAACTGGAACGTCCCGGTTACCACAAACTGGGAATGCCAATTCAAGGGCCATGTTGAGCCTTGGCTTGGCTTCCTTAGTGGCAACCTTGGGATTACTCATTGAGAAGAAACGTGAAGATCGGAAATAGTTTTTTCGATTGAGAATTAAAAAAATAGGGGTTAAGTGGAAGTAAGTACTGCTACTTAGCCTCTTTTTTGAGCAGAAACTTTGTTACTTTTAGTAAGCAGAAGTATAATCAAAACATCAAAGGAAGGGAGCGATTAGATGGAATTAACCTTTACGCCAGCGGCCCAAAAGCGGTTAGCTAAGTATCTTGATGATGGTAGTCAAAAGCGATTAATCCTAGACTTTGACGATGGGGTTGGCCCCTTTTCTGATATTGGAGACTGTTCCCTTGGGGTTAACTTTAAGTTGATTTTGCTAGATGTCGACAAGGAATTACCAAAGGACTTTGATGCCTACTTTATTTCCAATTTGGGGAATGTGTACTACAAGAGCTACACAAAATCCCAATATGCAGAACACATGAAGCTTGATTTTGAAGCAAACTACTTTACAATGCCCCTCAAGTCCGATTTCGAAACGTTGTGTGACAACGTTGAAGTTGTTGACCTAACTACCCGCGAACTTTCGCATGCCCCGATTGGGACGCATGATTGTTAGTATAGTGTAGGGCGGCTTGTTGCTTACGATTTTTCCCTGGTGCACCAGTTACTGCTCGATGATTGAATAATGGCTCGTTACTCATTATTATTGGTAGTCTTTACCTTCGCAGGACAATGGTACCCTTTCGGTTGGGGAACTTTAAATATACTTAATTTTGAAAAATGACACCGTATAGATCTGGTGGATCTGTGCAGTGTCATTTTGGCGTTTTGGGGGATTGTGAGTTCCCAAAGTTAGTTTTAATTCCTTGTTTGTGAAATTGAGTTGGAAAATAGAAAAAGTCATTTGAGGTTGGCTTTTGAATCTCCGTTAAACAAAACTAAAGAGGCCGTGGTTTCTGTGTAACATTCGGAGGTACGAGAAAGGCGGGGAAGAAATTTGACTTTCTTCCCCGCCGCTTGCTTTCAAATTAATTCAATTGCCGAATTCCTGGTAAGTTGAGCATAATCACAAAACTTAAGAGGTAGAGGGCGGCTAGGCACCCCATTGTAACGGCAAGGGTGTAGTGGTCCATCAAGAGGCCAATCACAACAGAGGAGAAACCCCCGATGGCCCGGCCAACGTTCATAATCATACTATTAGCCGTTGACCGGATGGCAGTTGGGTAAAGGCGGCTAATGACGGCTCCGTAACCACCAAACATTCCGTTGGAGAAGAAACCGATCAAGGCACCGGCTAAGATTAAAGTTAATGACGTCTTGGCAAAGAGGATTGAGAACATTACCAAGGCTGAACCAGGCAAGAAAATGCCGAAGGCCCAGCGAGGACCGAATTGATCCATTACCGTTCCAAAGACAACCATCCCCAAGCTCATTCCCAGAATCGTCGCAATCATCCAGAGTGATGATCCGGAAACCGAAAGCCCCTGTTGCTTTTGAACGATTGAGGGGAGCCAGTTCATCAGACCAAAGTAACCAGCGATTTGAACAATCGTCATCACCATCAAGCCGAGGGTTTGAAGGGCTAATTTAGGACTAGCGAAGAGGCGACTGATTGAGATCTTTTCGTGATTAGCTTTCGCCTTAGCGTGGGCGTTAATGAAGACCGCACTTTCGCTCAAGTGCCGGCGGATAAAGTAGGTCAAGATTACCGGAATTACCCCAAGTAAGAAGAGGGCGTTCCAACCAAACTTCGGAATGATAACGGCAGCGGCAAGGGCAGCAAAGATCGCACCGATTTGACCACCGATTGCGGCAACCGAAGTTAACCGGCCAATCCGGTTAGCGGCAAAGTTTTCGGCAATCAAAGCCATCCCAACGCCGTATTCACCACCGGCCCCAATTCCGGCTAAAAAGCGGAAGAGGTAAACCATTGGTAAAGAGTGGACAAAGAACATGGCGGCGGTGGCGAAGGCAAAAATAAAGATCGTGTAAGAGAATGTCTTGACACGACCAATGCGATCACCGACAAGGCCGAACGCCGCACCGCCTACTAACATTCCCAGGTTGGTGATTGAACCGATCCAACCAGCTGCGGCACTAGAAATGTGCAAGTCCGCAATCATTGGGGCAAGGGCAAACGAGAGAAACATGATATCCATGTTTTCCAGTGAGAACCCGGCGGCCGTTGAGGCGATCACCCAATGCTCGTTATTCGTTTGCGTTAAACGTTGACTACTTGTCTGTTCCATTATTTAATTCCTCCAAAATGAAGGCTCACGGGCCTTCTTTATTTTGTTGAGGCGATTATGGCAGACTGGGGAGAAAAATGCAAGGCAAAAGGGAGAGCATTACGATGGTTGTATGACTATCTTTGGAATTGGTCTATTTTAATTAGATGAAGAAATTAACATATCTAATTAAAATGATTTATTTTTTGTGCTATCGTTTGCACAGACTTCGTACTAGCTTTTCTTAATTTGGTATAGATAAAAATAATGCAATAAACTAGCTATTTTGTTTCGACAAAAATTGAATTCAGCTGCTTAAGTTTATTAATGGTATAGTTCGATTTTAAATTGATTAAAACCAAATGATGATTGACTGTTTTAGAATCTCCGAGCATGATATTAACCATGATTATTAAATCATTACAAATTGGTATAGCTGAAATAAACGATTAAAAATAATATCAAAGGAGCAATTCTTGTGAAACAAAATCAAATTCAAATTTACGCTGATGGAGCAGATTTAACTGCCATGCGGGAGATGGCAAAACTCCCAGAAGTAACGGGTTTTACGACCAACCCAACCTTAATGAAACGGGCGGGAGTCACGGATTATTTGAACTTTGCCCAGACGGTCTTGGCGGAATTTCCCACCATGCCGGTCTCGTTTGAAGTCTTTGCGGCAGATGAAGCGGGGATGGTAGCTGAAGCTGAATATCTTAGTCAATTAGGGGCCAACGTCTACGTCAAGATCCCGATTTTAGGCTTAGACGGAACGCCCCATTTAAACTTGATTCGGAATTTATCTGCGGCCGGAATCAAACTCAACATCACAGCGGTAACCACGAAAGAACAAGTCCGCTGGGCCTTAAACGCTTTGGAGCCAACGACGCCAGCGATTATTTCACTGTTTGTCGGCCGGGTGGCTGATACTGGAGAAGATCCAACTAGTTTTATTGTCTGCAGTTCAACCATGGCTTTTCGCTATCCAAATGTCCAATTATTGTGGGCCTCCACGCGGGAAGTCGATAATATCCGCCAGGCCCAACAGCTTGGCTTGGATATTATTACCGTACCGCCAACAATTTTAACAAAGTGGTATGAACGGCGTGATCTTAGTGCCGCCGATGTTGCTTTGGATACAGTGCGGGGCTTTGCCGCTGACATTGCCCAACTCGGGTACCAAGTTCTGCCGGCAAATCGAAAGGAGGCCTAAGGATGATTAGTCAAGATCAAGTCGCTGTTAATGCCCTGCGGATGTTAGGGGTGGATATGATTAGCCGGGTCAAGAGTGGCCATCCTGGAATTACCCTCGGGGCGGCCCCGATGGCGTACACTCTTTTTGAAAAGGTAATGCAGTTTAATCCAGCAGATCCTAATTGGTTTAACCGCGACCGTTTCGTTTTATCAGCTGGGCATGGGTCAGCTTTGCTATACGCTTTATTGCACTTAAATGAATTTCAATTGTCGATTGATGATTTAAAGGCCTTTCGGCAATTAGGTTCCAAAACCCCGGGTCACCCCGAATCTGGCTGGACGCCTGGTGTGGATGCCTCGACCGGCCCCCTGGGGCAAGGGATTGGGATGGCTGTTGGGATGGCAATGGCCGAACGACATTTAGCTGCCCTCTATAACCGGTCGGGATATCCTTTGATTGACCATTATACCTATGCCTTGGTTGGTGATGGTGACCTGATGGAAGGGGTTAGCCAAGAAGCGATCAATTTAGCTGGTAATTATCAACTAAGCAAGTTGATTGTTTTGCACGATGCTAATCACGTTTCCTTAGATGGTCCCTTGAGTGACGCTAGTTGTGAGAATCAAGAACAGCGCTTTCGGGCAGCTGGTTGGGATTACTTGACGGTGAAGGCCGGCGATACCGATTTGCGAGGGATTGAACAAGCCATTAAGCACGCTCAAACGACAGCCAAGCCAACTCTGATTGCAGTACAAACAACCCTTGGTTATGGAACGCCGCTGGCTGGCGACCATCGGGTTCACGGGGCACCTTTAAAAGCGGCAGACCGGGCAGTGCTGGCAAAGTTTCTCAATTGGTCAGAGCGGCCGTTTGCCATCCCGGCCACTGTCCGGCAGACCTTTGCCGAAGTAGTTGCTAAAAAACAAGCGCGTTATCTAAAGTGGCAACACTTATTTACGGAGTATCAACGCCGTTTTCCACAAGCAGCCCGGGAATTAACCCAGGCAACATTAGCGGTTAACGGGGTGAAGAGTAACTATCAACCGGGTGAGTGGGTAGCAACCCGCCAAGCCAGCGCGGAGAATTTACAACAAATCGCCAGCGCTAATCCCCAATTTTGGGGTGGAGCGGCTGATTTAGCGAGTTCAAATAAGACCAAACTGAGTGAGGGAGGTCGCTTTACATCAACCACTCCGCAAGGGAAAAACGTCAGCTTTGGGGTTCGTGAATTTGGGATGGCAACCGCCCTTAATGGGATGATCCTGCATGGCGGGAGCCGAGTCTTTGGGAGTACCTTTTTAGTCTTTAGTGATTACTTCCGCTCAGCTGTCCGTTCAGCCGCTTTGATGAAGCTACCAACGATTTTTATTGGAAGTCATGATTCAATCGCAGTTGGCGAAGACGGCCCGACCCATGAACCGGTAGAACAACTAGCTAGTTTCCGGGCGATGCCAAACCTAGATGTGATTCGACCGGCAGATGCCAATGAAACCGCAGCGGCTTGGCGGATGATGGCTCAGACCAAGCACCGGCCATCACTCTTGGTAACTTCCCGCCAGGCCCTACCGGTTTTAGAAGAAACAGTTGAGGCGCCGATCGAGCGGGGCGGTTATATTCTAGCGGAAGCCAAAAAACAAATTCCGGATGGGATTATCATCGCTACAGGCTCGGAAGTGCACTTAGCCTTAGCGGCGAAGGCAAAATTAATGGAGGAGGGGATCGACGTCCGGGTAGTTTCGATGCCATGCCCAAACCGCTTTGATGGACAGCCTGTGGCTTATCGGGAACGGATCTTGCCATCCCAAATTGAAAACCGGCTAGCGGTTGAAATGGGGGCTAGTCAAGCCTGGGACAAATACGTCGGTTTGAAAGGAAAAGTTTTGGGGGTTGATCGCTTTGGCCTCAGTGGCGATGGCGCTGAATTGACCAAGGCCTATGGCTTTACGGTTGAAAAGATTGTTGCCGCTGTTCGGGAATTGCCGGGGATGGTTATTCGAGGAGGTGGTGATGCCCTTGCCTTTGAGCGGCCACGGTACATGGCTAGTTTTATTTAATTATTTTTACCATTTGATTTAACTTGACTTTAACGTGAAAAAACCAGTGATGCCGAAGTTTTTCGGTTCACTGGTTTATTTTTGCATATAATGGAAAGTAACGAAAGGAAGCGGATAAGATGAGTGAAATAATTCCAACAACCATGCGGGCTTGGCAGGTGACGACACCGGGGCCAGTCGAAAATGATCCAGCACCGTTAGCCTTGGTTACTAAGCCAACCCCGATGCCAGAAGCCGGGGAAGTTTTGGTTAAGGTTTTAGCCTGCGGCGTGTGCCATACTGATTTACATGTTACGGAAGGTGATTTACCGGTTCACCACGAACATGTTACCCCAGGGCATGAAATTGTCGGCCGAGTCGTTAAACTTGGCGTAGGGGCCCGCCGGTTTAAAGTAGGCGATCGGATCGGAATTCCGTGGTTCCGTCACGCTTGTGGGGTTTGCCGTTTTTGCCGGTCCGGGAAGGAAAATCTTTGTCCCCATTCAATTTACACCGGCTGGGATCACGATGGTGGTTACGCCGAATACACAACGGTGCCGGAAGGCTTTGCCTATCGCTTACCAGACCAATTTGACGACGCGGTGGCTGCCCCGTTGCTTTGTGCCGGGATTATCGGGTATCGCTCCTATCGGCGGGCGAATATTCCGACCGGTGGAACCCTCGGCTTGTATGGTTTCGGGGGCTCAGCTCACTTAGTAGCCCAATTAGCGATTAAGCAAGGAATTGAAGTCCACGTCTTCACCCGGGGGAAAGATGCCCAAAAGTTTGCCCTAGAACTTGGCTGTGCTTCGGCCCAAGGGGCTTATGATCCGTCGCCAGTACCGTTAGATGCTTCAATTCTTTTCTCTCCGGCAGGACAAATGGTCCCGAATGCGTTAGCTAATTTGGCTCCAGGTGGAACTTTAGCTTTGGCTGGGATTCACCTCTCTGATGTGCCGGTCCTCAATTATCAGCAACATCTTTTCCATGAAAAGGTCGTTACTAGCGTCGAAAGCAATACCCGGCGTGATGGGGAAGAATTCTTAACCTTAGCTGCCCGTCTTGGCATCAAAGCACAAGTTACGACTTACCCCTTTGAAGAAGCCTTAACGGCATTGCGGCGGGTAAAGCAAGGTAATCTAGATGGGGCTTGTGTTTTGACTTTTGCTTAGTTAGTGGACCATGCTAAAATAGTAGGACAAACTGACTAGAAGAGGAGTAATTAATATGGCGTATCCACAATTAGCTTTGGATCAAGTTAAGGGTCCTAAAGCAACCATCAAAACTTCAATGGGGGAAATTGAAATCCAATTATTCCCAACCCAAGCCCCTAAGACGGTAAAAAACTTCGTTGAATTAGCCAAAAAGGGTTACTACAACAGTGTTACTTTCCACCGCGTAATTCCGGACTTTATGGTTCAAACGGGGGATCCAACGGCAACGGGGGCTGGTGGCGAAAGTATCTATGGCCATCCTTTTGAAGATGAATTCTCCAAAGAGCTCTTTAACATCAAAGGGGCTGTTTCAATGGCCAATGCTGGTCCAAACACCAACGGAAGCCAATTCTTTATCGTTACTAACCGGAATTTAACCACTAACTTAATTGGCCAAATGGAAGCCGCGGGTTATCCAGCAGAAGTGATCGAAGCTTACAAGCAAGGGGGAACTCCTTGGTTAGACTTCCACCACACCGTATTCGGTCAAGTTACTAAGGGCTTAGACGTTGCGATTGCGATTAGCCAGGTAAAACGGAATGTGGAAGACCGTCCAGAAGAAGATGTGACGATCGATTCGATTGAAATTAGTGAATAGGAACGGAAAAGGGATTTTTGTTGTTAAGGCTGGGAAGAAAGTCAAATTTCTTCCCAGCCTTTCTCGTACCTCCAAATATTGCACAGTATACTCCCTCCAGTCGGAACGATCCGCCTTGGCCTTGCGTGGGCGCACAAACGCCAAGCAAGTTGGCTGGTTCGATCCCAACCATGGCTTAGAGGATAAGTTAGAACGAAAGACCGCTGCTTGCGAATCAATCTTCGTTCTCTTACTAGGCCGTTGAGAAAATTTTCTTCCGACCTCGCTTATCTAAAATTTACTTCGCCGCCGTCAGTAATCCATCCCATAAAGCTTGCTTAGTCGAATTCATTGGGGTGGTTGTCCGGCTGACAGATGAAACCATGAAAACGGGGGCGTCGGGGTCAGTTAAAGGCACCCGGACGACATTATCGGAGTCGAGAACGGCGAGATCCGTTAAGTAGGCAATGCCTAGGTTGTCAGCAACCATTGACTTGAGGATATGGACATCATTGGTTTGATAACTGATTTGGGCCCGGAAATGATTTTGCTGGGTCATGGCCCGGAAGGCTTGCTGGTGGATGAACTCAGCTTCTTTGGCGAGGGCTAAGAAGGGTTCGTTCTTTAAATCGGCAAAGGCAACGCCTGTGTCCTTTTTAATCGCCAGAGGATGCTTTTTAGAAACGATAATATTAATCGGAAAAGTGGCTAAGACTCGCGTCCGTAAGCGAGGATAATTAATGGGCTTGAGTGAACCTAAAAGTGCCATGTCAAGGTCGCCACGTTGTACCATTTTAAGCAAGTGGGCTGATCCATATTCATAGGTTTCTAACCGTTGTAGGATCCCTTTTTTCATTAGGCCAGGTGAGAGCGGAGGAAAGTAGTAATTTCCGATGATTGGTGGTAAGCCAAAGCGGATTTTCCCTTCCTGAGCCGAGATTATTTCCTTTCTGGCAACTTCGATTTCGGTCAAAATTGCTTGGGCGTGCATGTAGAACTGTTCACCGGCTGTGGTAATTCGGAGCTCGCGGTGAGATTGGTCGCGGATAAAGAAGGGGGCGTCAAACTCTTTTTCTAGCCGTTTGATGGCCATAGTAATGGTGGGCTGACTAACCTTAAAAATTTCCGCAACTTTGGAAAAATTTTTTTCTTCAACCAGGGAACAATAATATTTAATGTCTTTGATATTCATCCTAAAATGCCTTTCTGATCAATTTTTGAATCCTCATATTAATTTCAATTATACTACCTTTAACGTTTGACTATCATTAGTTTTTGGCACTAGACTAGGGGCGTTTAAATTTGAGAGATTTGAAAAGAGGGACTCACGATGTCAAAAGCAATTGAAATTTTAAATAATCCATATGTCAATAAGGGAACCGCCTTTACCTTGGACGAACGGAAAGAACTTGGCTTGATCGGAGCGTTACCACCAAAGATTCGGACGCTAGAAGAACAAGCCGAAGAAACCTATGGCCAATTCAAGACCAAGGCCAAGGGGATTGAACAACGGGAATTCTTGATGGAAATCTTTAACACCAACCGGACCTTGTTCTTCTACCTAATGGGCCAACACATTGTGGAATTTATGCCGATTGTTTATGACCCAGTCATTGCCGACTCAATTGAAAACTACAGTGAACTTTTCATTCAACCGCAACAAGCGGCGTTTCTTTCCATCGATGATCCGGATGACGTCAAGGAACGGTTAACAAACGCCGCTGATGGCCGGGACATTAAGTTAATCGTTGTTACCGACGGGGAAGGGATTCTCGGTATTGGTGACTGGGGAGTTAACGGGGTTGACATCGCCGTTGGAAAGTTGATGGTTTATACAGCAGCGGCCGGGATTGACCCGGCCCAAGTTTTGCCAGTTGGCATTGACACCGGAACAAATAATGAAACCCTCTTGAATGATCCGGAATACCTCGGTCTTAAGCACAAGCGGGTAACTGGAGATAAGTACTATGAGCTGGTTGATAAGTTTGTCAAGGCAGCTAAGGACCTCTTTCCCGATGCTTTATTGCACTTTGAAGACTTTGGTCGGAGCAACGCCGCTAATATTTTGAACAAGTACAAGGATGACATGGCAATCTTTAATGATGATATCCAAGGAACAGGGATCATTTGCTTAGCTGGGGTTCTGGGGGCTTTGAACATCTCCAAGCAAAAGTTAGCTGATCAAAAGTTCTTGACCTTTGGGGCCGGAACTGCCGGGATGGGAATTGCCAAGATGTTATTCGATGAAATGGTACGGCAGGGGATGGAACCTGCCGAAGCCAAGAAGCACTTCTACTTAGTTGACGTTCAAGGCTTACTTTTTGATGACACGGAAGGCTTGACGCCGGAACAAAAGCAATTTACCCGCCAACGAAGTGAATTCGCTAACGCTGATAAATTAACGGACTTGTTAAGTATCGTTAAGGCGGTTCAACCAACGGTTATGATCGGAACGTCCAAGCAACCAGGGGCCTTTACGGAAGCCGTTGTTAAGGAAATGGCTACCCACACGGAACGACCAATTATCTTCCCAATTTCTAATCCAACGAAGTTAATTGAAGCCATGCCCGCCGACATTTTGAAGTGGACAAATGGGAAAGCCTTAACCGCCGCCGGAATTCCGGTTGCTGATGTTGATCTTGATGGTATTCACTACCAAATTGGCCAAGCTAACAACGCTTTGGTTTATCCAGGGGTTGGTTTTGGGGCCATCGCCGCTAAGGCAAAGGTCGTTAACGAAAAGATGTTATCCGCCGCTGCTCATGCCTTAGGGGGGATTGTTGATCCCGACCAACTGGGTGCCGCTGTTTTACCACCAGTGGCGAAGTTGCAAGAATTTACCACTAAGGTTGCCGAAGTTGTTGCCCAATCTGCTATTGATCAAGGCCTTGCTGATCCTTCCATTACCGATGCCAAGAAGGCTGTTGCTGATTTGAAGTGGGAGGCTAAGTACTAAAAAGTTTTCCAGGTTTGGGGCGATGATAAGAACGAAACAATTGTAAAAGTTATCATTAGTTAGATTTGAGATATTTTGAGCGCCAACCCCAGAAAAATGGGTGGTGCGGGATGTAGCCTAGAATGAAGTTGGCGCTAGCCAAGTTCAAAGTGGTTAACTTATTTAGATTTTGTAAGATGTAGAAGGAAAATAAAAAAGCAAACTTAACTTGGGGATTTTCTAAGCTAAGTTTGCTTTTTTTATTGATGGGTTAAACAGTTAGTTTTTAACGATGCTAATGGCAACAGAAAAATTTGATTGTGTAAATTCACACTTGAAATTGAATTAAAAGCGAATCACTTGTTTTAATTAATTAAAATAAGTGATTCGCTTTTTAAAAATTATAAAAAGTAAGAGTGGAGATAGGAAACGTGCTGATCAAACTTAATTTTTTAATTAATTTAAAAAAATCTATATATTTTAAAGAATTAAAAGTCAATTTAAGATATAATGATCTTGTAAATTAATGAGACAATTCACAAACTAATTTTACCGCGGAAAGTTAGAAACTTTGTCTACTAGCCATTGTCCTTTTGGGGACTCAATGTGAATATTTACACGCACTTATTCTACTTGATTAGTAGGTTTTAATTTGGAGAAAGATATGGAACTTGAAAAAATAAACTATAAGAAATTTATCTGGCCAGTAGTAATTGGGTTGGTTCTTTGGTTTACTACCCCAATTCGGCCAAGCGGAGTTTCAGCACAAGCCTGGCAGATGTTGGCCTTATTCGTAGCGACTATCGTAGGTTGTATTACTCAACCATTGGGAATTGCTGGGGTAACCTTAATTGGTTTTGCCTTAACTGTTGGTCTTGGCTTTGTGCCAATGAAAGTTGCCTTGACTGCTTTCAGTAATTCAGCAGCATGGTTAATTGCTATGGCCTTCTTAATTTCTCGGGGTATCGTAAAAACTGGCCTCGGGCAACGGATTGCCTTATTATTTGTTCGCTGGTTTGGTAAAAAAACACTTGGCTTAGCCTATGCGATTGCGGGGATTGATTTAATCACCGCTCCTGCGACGCCAAGTAATACGGCCCGGGCAGGAGGAATTGTTTTTCCATTAATCCAATCCTTGGCCGAAACATTTGAATCAACGCCAGAAAAGGGGACACAGGATAAGATTGGTTCATATTTGGTATTCACTGAATTTCATGCCAACACGATTACTTCTGCTCTCTTTATGACAGCAATGGCTCCAAACCTGGTAGCGGTTCAAATGGCTGATAAATTAGGCGTTCACATTACGTGGATTGGCTGGTTTATCGCAGCATCAGTTCCAAGTATTTTAGCCTTCGTTATTGTTCCATGGCTAATTTACAAGCTGTTCCCACCAAAGATTAAGGAAACGCCAAATGCTAAGGAATGGGCTGATAGTGAATTAGCAAAGATGGGGAAAATGAAACTTTCTGAAAAGATAATGTCATTTGCTTTTATCTTAACGTTGGTTCTCTGGATGCTAACTAGTATTACTGGCATGGATGCAACCTTTATCGCCTTGATGGCTATTGACATCTTATTAGTTACTGGGGTTTTGTCTGTTCAAGACGTTTTGAAGGAAAAAGGTGCTTGGAACGTGCTGGTTTGGTTGTCAGTCTTGGTCTACATGGCTGGGCTGCTTACCCAGTTTGGTTTAATTAAGTGGCTTTCAGACGCTATTGCTCATGAAATGCATGGAATTGGTTGGTTAACGGTTCTAATTGTCCTAGGAATCGTGCTCTTTTACACCCACTACTTCTTTGCCAGTGCAACTGCCCATGTTACGGCAATGTTTGCTCCTTTCCTTGGAGTAGCAATTTCTGCTGGGGCACCGCACTATTTAGCAGCCATGTTCTTAGCCATGATCTCAGCAGTAATGGCTTCAACTACTCACTACGCAAATGGACCCGCTTCAATTTTAGCAACGTCCGGCTATGTTAAGCAGGGAACTTGGTGGAAGTTGAACTTTATCTTAGGGATCTTCTATATTCTGGTAATTAGTGTTATCGGAATCGTATGGCTAAAGCTAATTGGATTAAACTAAACAAAACATCGTGAATCTCAAAAGGCGTCATCAACATGTCCAGTTGATGGCGCCTTTGTATTCCATTTATTTAGTTACTTTAACTCGTTTAAAATTCGAATGGCAGTTGCTTCATTGATGACAAGATCGGTAAAGAAGCCACCGCGCAGGGCTCCTAGGGTAGCACGATATTTACTTTTTCCTTGAACAATTCCAAATCTTCTTGGAATTGCTTTTATTTCTTCTATTGGTAACGAAAGTGTCTTGTCAGCAGCTGGATTCAAAAAATTACCATTAATATCATAAGGCCGACCAAAAATCATCCCAGCAACTTGTTTTAAGTCAACATTTGGAAAAATCTCATCTTCATGTTCATCCCATAAAGTAATCGAATGGAACGATTCAATAGTACCAATTCCACACAATAATAAGTCGGCCTTTTTGGCAACGTCTAATGCCCGGCTAATCGAAGGCTCTTTGATAAACCCCTTCCGAATTTTATCATTAATAATGTAGAGCGGTCCCGGAATTGTATAGTAGTGGGCGTTATATTTGGAAGCTGCGCGCTGAACCATTCGCATTGAGCCGGTTGAAGAGCGGTACTTCATATTTTCACCCATGAATTGAACAAAACGTAAGTCATTACGTTCTGTTTTGACAAAATGATCGATGACTTCGAAAACGGTTTCTCCCCATGCAAGAGTAACAATTTTACATTGCTTGATAAGCGCTTGAACTTGAGTAGCAGCAAATGCAGCGATCCGATCATCCCGTTTAGCTAAATTTTCTGGATCTTGAATTACGTATAGATGCTCAATATCAAATTGCTCTTTTAATTGTTTTTCTAACTCTACTCGTCTTTCATAGTCAGAGTGAACAGTGATTTCAACAATTCCACTGGCTAAAGCCTCATCTAGATATTTAAGAATCAGATAGCGACTTAGTGAATACTTTTCAACCATCTTGTTAATTGGCATTTTACTGAAATAATAATCCTGGGCCAAATTACCTAGGAGTAGTGTATGTTCAGCATCCATATTTTTAACCTACCTTTTAAATATTCAAGATTAGCTATCTTTAATAAAGCTATTTTACAGATAATTTTCTTGATTTATTCTTCATAATTGTATCAATATTTGAGGTTCTGGACAAACTTATTATTTTTAAATAATTTAAAAACAGATCAACTATTTTAATTTATTTAAAAAAGTGCTATAGTTAACAAGGAGAGATTTGGAGGTAAGAAAATGGAAAAGGTAAGGCTTTACCACTAACAGTTAACCAAGTTTCTTCAGATGAAATAGTTGATACGCTCAAAAATGTTAGTCAATCATTTGCGCAAAGGAAAAATAATGCAAATTAAGGAATTTAACATTCACATCTCCCGTTATCGGAAACGGTGGCAAAGCTTTATGGAGAAAAATGGCATTACTGGCTTTGCTTCCTCCGATGTGGGGGCTGTTGAGAAAACATATGTCTGGTTAGCTGACGATGGTGAAATAGCTGCAAGTGGCTCAATTGCTGGTAACGTTTTAAAGTATGTCGCTGTTTGCAGTAAGTACAAGGGAGGCGGCTCTTTGTTTAACGAAGTGGTTTCCCAATTGGTAAACGAAGAAGCCAGTCGGGGCCGTTTCCATCTCTTTGTCTTTACGAAACCAAAATATGTAACTAGTTTTGGTTATGTTGGTTTTAAGCTACTCGGACAAACCGATCAAGCGGCTTTACTAGAAACAGGTACGCCGGGGATACAAGATTTCTTGCAACAATTACCAAGGTTTGGTTCCGGGATAACCGGGGCAATCGTAATGAACGCTAATCCTTTTACCAAAGGTCATCGGGCCTTAGTGGAAAAGGCTAGTCAAGAATGCGACCACGTTTACTTATTCGTGGTTCAAGCAGAACGCTCGCTGTTCACATTTCAAGAACGATTTGCCCTAGTTAAGGCAGGGGTTAAGGATTTAGCGAATGTTGTCGTAGTACCAGGTGGCGAATACATGGTTTCATCGGCCACCTTCCCGGCCTATTTCTTAAAGTCTGACCAAGATATCGGCCAATATCAAGCCAAACTAGATGCGGCAATTTTCTTGAATTCAATTGCCACGCCCCTCAATATTACGCGCCGGTACTTGGGAGAAGAGCCAAATTCGAAAACAACGGCTAGTTACAATCAAATGCTACAAGCTGTTTTACCACCAGAAGTTACCGTTGAGGTTATGCCACGGAAAACATTTAATGGTGAGGTTATTTCAGCAACCAAGGTGCGGCAGGCAATCACTGAAGATCGCCAGAAACTCATTGCGCAGTTTCTTCCAGTGTCCACCGCTGAATTTGTGAAAGCTCATTTCACAGAATTAAAAAATCGTATTTCAACAGAAGGGAAGTAAGTAAGCATGGAAATTAAGCAAACTGCCTTGGCAGGAACTTTGGAATCCTCGGATATCCAAATCACCTTAAGTCAAGGAATTGATGGAATTCAAATTGATTTGGATTCTTCCGTTGAAGCCCTTTATGGGCCTCAAATTAAGAAGGTAATTACCGATACCTTAGCGGCTTATGACATTGATAATGCCAAGGTTAAGGCGGTTGACAAAGGAGCGCTTGATTGTGTGATTAAGGCGCGGACAATGGCGGCTGCACAGCGGGCACTTGGGACGGTTGATGAACCAAACTGGGAGGTATTGTAATCATGGAAGAACGCTTACGGCGGACGATGATGTTTGTCCCGGGTAACAACGCTGGGATGGTTAAGGATGCCGGAATTTACGGGGCTGATTCAATTATGTTCGACCTTGAAGATTCGGTTTCAATGGACCAAAAAGATGCAGCACGGATGTTGGTTTACGAAGCTTTGCAAACCCAAGATTACGGGGATGCGGAACTGGTTGTCCGGGTTAACGGGATTGATACCCCATACTTCCGGAATGACGTCTTTGCTATGGTTAAGGCTGGGATTGAAGTTGTTCGGTTGCCAAAGGTTGAATCAGCAAAAATGATGTTAGACCTAGTAAAGGTAATTGAAGAAGCTGAAAAGAAGTTTAACATTCCAGTTGGGACAACCCATGTCATGGCGGCTATCGAAAGTGCTCGGGGAGTTATGAAGGCCTTAGAAATTGCCGAAAGTACAGATCGGATGATTGGGCTAGCTCTTTCAGCCGAAGACTACACGACTGACATGAAGACTCACCGTTATCCAGATGGAGCAGAACTTGAATTTGCCCGGAACATGATCTTACACGCTGCGCGGGCTGCTGGGATTGCGGCCTTTGATACGGTCTTCACGAACATGAACGACATCGCAGGTTTCCAACGCGAAACGGAACACATTCACCAACTTGGGTTTGACGGAAAGTCCTTGGTTAACCCACGGCAAATTGATTGGGTTAACAAGGTTTACGAACCAACGAAGGCAGAAATTGAAAATGCCTTGGATGTGGAAGCAGCCATTGAAGAAGCTCATGAAAAGGGTTCTGGGGTTATTTCCATGAACGGGCAAATGGTTGACCGCCCAGTTGTTCTCCGGGCTCAACGGGTAATTCGCTTAGCAAAGGCGTCAGGTTTGATTAATGAGGATGGTGAATACATTGAAGAATAATGCAGGGCGGGAGATTCCCGCAGAATTCTTAAACGATCGGAAAGCATTTGAAACCACGGAAATTGGACATCCTGAAATTCAACGGACGGCTCCTGAAGTTCGGGTTTCTACCGGTGATGACAAGATTATTGAATCAATCGAAGACGTTGTTAAGGCCACGGTTAAAGATGGCATGACGATCTCCTTCCACCACCACTTACGGGAAGGGGACTTCATCTTTAACAAGGTGATGGATTGCATCATTAACTTGGGCATTAAGGACTTAACTTTAGCCCCATCTTCATTAACCAACACCATGAATGACAAGGTAGTTGAAGCTATTAAGGCTGGTACGATTACCAATATTACTTCTTCCGGGATGCGGGGAAGTCTTGGGGAAGCCGTTTCGCATGGTTTGCTTAAGAACCCCGTTATCTTCCGGTCCCATGGTAATCGGGCACGTTCGATTGAAAATGGTGAAATTAAGATTGATGTTGCCTTCTTAGGGGTACCAAATGCTGACCGCTTAGGGAACGCTAATGGGATGACGGGGGATGCCGCCTTCGGTTCGCTTGGTTACGCTTTGATGGATGCTAACTACGCTAACAAGGTGGTCTTGTTAACTGACAACCTAGTAGATTATCCAAACACCCCAGCTTCTATTAAGCAAACGCAAGTTGATTACGTGGTTAAGGTTGACCAAGTTGGGGACCCTGATCGGATCGGGACTGGGGCAACTCGGTTTACTAAAAACCCAAAGGACTTGAAGATTGCTAAGATGGTTAATGACGTCATTGTACATTCTCCATATTTCAAGCAAGGCTTCTCCTTCCAAACTGGTTCTGGTGGTTCGGCCTTGGCCGTTGCACGGTTCTTGCGGCAATCCATGATTGACAACAACATTACCGCTTCCTTTGCCCTTGGTGGAATTACGAAGCCAATTGTCGACTTACTTGAAGAAGGACTCGTTCAAAAGGTGATGGACGTGCAAGACTTTGACAAGGGGGCCGCTGCTTCCATGAAGAATAACAAGGACCAGCAAGAAATTGATGCTTCCTGGTATGCTGACCCTGAAAACAAGGGAGCTATGGTTGACCAACTTGACATTGCTATTCTTTCGGCCCTTGAAATTGATACCAACTTTAACGTTAACGTTATGACTGGTTCAAACGGGGTTATCCGGGGAGCAATTGGTGGTCACCAAGACGCTGCAACCTCTAAGATGACAATCATCTGTGCTCCATTAACCCGGGGGCGGATTGCTACGGTTGTTCCTGCTGTAAGTACGGTGGTTACTCCAGGTGCTTCAATTGATGTGTTGGTTACGGAAGCCGGGATTGCGGTTAATCCAAAGCGGCAAGACCTAGTGGAAGCCTTCAAGAAGGTGCCGGGATTGCCACTTGTATCAATTGAAGAACTTCAACAACGGGCCGAAAAGATCGTTGGTAAGCCTCAACCACTTCAATTTACTGATCGGACAGTTGCCTTAGTAACTTACCGTGACGGTAGTTTAATCGACGTCATCAAGCAAGTTAAGGATTAGGCGAAAATAACACTCTCTCAATAAAAACCAAATCAAAATAAATGAGGCTAGTTTGGACCATAGCTAGCCTCATTTTGTACATATGAGTAAAATTAAGTTATTTCTAACAGTGAGGTAAGAATATGGCAGGCCAAATTTTCGCAGACGGCAAACAGGTAGACATTCCAGCAGTATTAATGAATCGCGATCGGCGGGTGGCAGTGCAAAACCAACTGTTAACAGCTTCGCCGGAAGCAACAATTGTGGCAGCAAAGTTAAATATTCCTGGACCAATCAAAAATAATGTAAAGATCCAAGCTTTCTTTACCGCTGAGTTGGAATGTTTTGAAGCCAGACTTTTGGAACGGGGTCTCACTTTTTTAGTGAAAAAAGAATGGTTGCCGGCGTTGACGGGCCCAGAACGTTTCTACTTGATTTTTGCTCCTGGACAGGCGGTTAAGCGGACTACTACCGAATTTGAAGAGGCGACCGCATTTCGACGGTTATTCGACCTCGATGTATTAATCCGAACTAACGGACAAGTCCACTCTTTATCCCGAACCGAGATTGGTTATCCGGTTAGGACTTGTTTGATCTGTGGTCGGCCGGCAAAAGAATGCGGTCGGGCCCGAACCCATACGGTTAACGAACTTCAAGCGAAGGTTGCGGAACTAATCAATTCAGCTAATCAGCAAGCCCAAAATCAACAGCTAGTAAAACGATTGGTTACTAACGGTCTGCGCGCTTTAACGTATGAAGTTGTTACGTGGCCTAAACCTGGCTTGGTTGATCCGGTTGAACACGCTGCTCATCCGGATATGGATGCCTATCTATTTATGGACAGCAGTATTACCCTGCGCACTTATTTAGAACAGTGTGCCCAGGCTGGGATTAATTTCACTGATAATCAGCCTGAATTATTATTTAATGAAATTCGGCGCTTTGGGGTAGCTGCCGAACGGGCGATGTTTGCAATTACCAAAGGAGTTAATACTCACAAGGGAGCAATTTTCTCACTGGGAATTCTTATAGCGGCCTATGCAACAACGATGGTTAACCAAGATAGCATCACAGATGAAAAGCTCCGTATGACTATCCGACAAATGTTACAAAACTTGGTTAAGAAGGATTTTACTAATCTTAAACAAAAACCTACGTTAACAGCGGGGGAAAAAGAATACTTAAGATACGGAGTTACCGGGATTCGCGGCGAAGCGATGGCGGCATACCCGACGGTTTTTGAACATGGGCTACCAGCTTTTCGACAAGCTAACGGGGCTTTGAACGAACGAATTTTAACGACCTTTGTTAATTTAGCTTTGCATACTGAAGATACGACTTTAATTAAGCGGGCGGGGACACCAACAATTTTGAAAGAAAAGGATCGGTTATTCAACGAGCTTCAAAAGCTAGGAGTTAACACCCTTGCAGGAATGAAACGCCTGCAAGAAATTCAAGCTGATTATGCAAAGCGACATTTGAGCCTTGGCGGAACGGCTGATTTGTTAATTATTACGATTTTTCTAGGTTTAATGGAGGAAAAGTAAATGCATATTCAAACGCGGGATCAAAAAGAGCTTAATTACTATCATTATGGTAAAGGGCAACCCCTAATTTTTATCCATGGGTTTGGTGGCTACCAACAAATCTGGTATTTGCAAGTTGATTTCTTTGTTAACCGGGGTTATGAAGTTTGGACTTATGACCAGCGAGATCATGGTGCTTCGAGTAAGGACAAAGAACTTGCTTCAGTGGATACCTTAATTGATGATTTAGCTGATTTTATCCAAGGTTTAAAAATTAAAGCACCAGTTTTGATTGGTCACTCCATGGGGGCAAGCGTTTGTTATGGTTTTTTACAACGATATCCTGAAATTCCGGTTAAAGCAGTGATCGGGGTGGATCAATCACCCAAAATGCTTAACACACCAAGTTGGCACTTCGGTTACATGGATATTACGCGGGCTAATTACCGGGCGGCCCTTGCGAGTCATGGCAATGTCCGCGAAACGCTTAATGGCGTAGATAAGCGCTTGCTTTGGAAATTGAATCCAGTTAAGGAGCAGTTTCCTTTCGTTCGCACAGAGCATTTGTCCTTACTTTATGACCACGCTAAACGGGATTGGCGAAAATCACTTTTAAATGCCAAAGTCCCGGTGCTCTTAGTTACAGCTAACCAAAGTCCGTATTTTAATCCCAGGTTTGCTGAAGTTTTAGCAAATGAAAATCCAATGATTCAAACTCAACGGATTGATCAAACGGGCCATGTGGTAATGGGGGAACAACCAACTACCTTTAATCAATACTTACAAGCGTACTTAAAAAGCTTGAGTTGAAATATTTTAAAAAGTAAGTTCATTTTTTAAATTATTTAAAGCAAGACGTCCTGAATATGGTATAATAATGTTGAAAAGTTATTAAGATCACAAAAGGGATGGAATTAAATGATGACACGTCAAAATAACAAGGTTGTATTAGTTGGGGATGGCGCAGTTGGTTCAGCCTTTGCCTTTTCGCTATTGCAACGCACTACGGCGCTTGATGAATTAGTGATTGTTGACAGAAAGCCAGAAGTAACGATTGGTGACTCACTGGATTTGGAAGATGTTACTTGCTTTGATTATCCAACGAACGTGCATACTGGGACTTACTTTGATGCTAGAGATGCGACGATCGTGGTAATTACGGCCGGTGTTCCGCGGAAAGAAGGGGAAACCCGGTTAGACTTAATTAACAAAAACGAAAAGATTTTGCGGTCAATTTTGGAACCAATTATGGCTTCTGGCTTTGATGGAATTTTTGTTATTTCGGCTAATCCGGTTGATATCTTAACCACGTTGACCCAAAAGATCACGGGCTTCCCAAAGAAGCGGGTCATTGGGACTGGGACTTCTTTGGATACCGCACGGTTACGGGTTTTATTAGCGCAAAAGAATCACGTGCCAGTTTCTGAAGTGAATGCTTACGTGATGGGTGAACATGGGGATACTTCTTTCGTTAACTTTGAAGAGGCTAAGTTAGGTTCTAAGCAACTCACTCGGGTAATGCCGATGGATGAAGAAGACAAGAAGAATATTTTGATGGCAGTTCGTAAAAAAGGTGGCGAAATCATTAAGCATAAAGGCGCTACTTATTATGGGGTGGCTCGTTGCTTAAGCCAAATCTGTGAAGCAATTTTGACAAACCGGGATTTGTCGTTACCAGTATCTGCCCCAGTTACTGGTTTCTACGGAATTGAAAATGACCTTTATATTGGAACACCAGCGATTATTAACCGTTCTGGAATTCAACATGTTATTGAAACGAAGCTTTCTGAAAGTGAATTGGCTCAATTCCAAGAATCAGCTAACAAGATGCAAGAAGTCCTCGACTCTTTGGAAGCAAGTAAAAAGTAAGATTAAAATTCAAAAGGCTGGGAAGAAATTGGTGTTTCTTCCCAGCCTTTCTCGTATCTCCGAATGTTACATAGAAACTACGGTCAAAAATCATTCTTCGTTCGAACTTATCCCTTCCAGGCCGTTGAGAAGGTTTTCTCCCGACCTCTTATTTTTTACAGAAATGGAAGAGATAAGCGTTTTGTTAATTAGAGAATTAGTAAATTATGCAATATGAACAAAGTCAACCACGTTCCGGCCGACGACTTGACCATCTTTTAATTCTTGGATCATGTCGTTAATTTCGTCTAAACGACGGGTGTGAACGATTGGGTGAACTTTACCTTCAGCCCCAAATTGGAAACATTCGGCAAGGTCAGCACGGGTTCCAACTAAGGAGCCAGCGACGATAATCCCGTCAAGAACCGTCTTGGCGATATTTAATTGCATATTTCCTTGTGGAAGGGCGATTGCCACCATTTTTCCACCTGGCCGGAGGGAATCAACGGCTTGATCAAAGGCAGATGGGGCAACGGCCGTTACAACAGCGGCATGGACCCCACCGGTTTTAGCTTGAATTTGTTCGGCTACGTTACCATCGTGCCAGTCAACGAGGACTTCGGCTCCATTTTCCTTAGCGGCTTGTAGTTTATCCGCATTCCCATCAACAACAGCAACGTGAGCGTTGAAAACATTATGGGCAAATTGGACAGCAAGGTTACCAAGCCCACCAGCACCGGCAATGGAAACCCATTGACCAGGCTTAACGCCGGATTCTTTTAGTCCTTTGTAGACAGTTACCCCAGCACAAGCGAGGGAAGAGGCTTCGACTGGATCTAAACCTTCTGGTACTTTCACGGCATAGTCAGCAGTTACGATACATTGTTCCGCCATTGCTCCGTCAACATTGTAACCAGCGTTTAAAACTTCACGACAGAAAGTTTCCCGACCGGTTAAACAATATTCACAGTGCCCACACCCTTGGAAGAACCAAGCGATTGATACCCGGTCGCCGACTTTCAAACTCGTTACTCCTGGAGCAACTTTTGAGACTCGGCCAATGCCTTCGTGACCAATAATTCGATTTGGCTCTTCACCAAATTCACCAGCAGCGACGTGCAAATCAGTGTGGCAAAGGCCACAGTATTCCATATCAACTAAAGCTTCACCGGGGCGGAGGTCCCGAAGCGTCACATCTTTAACATCTACGTACCCATCAGCCGGGATATGCATGACAGCAGCTTTCATAGTATCCTCCTTAATTATGTTGTCCGATAATCAACTTTGTGAAATTATCATATCACAAAGTTATAAATCCTGTGGTGATATTCGTCAAATTGTGAATAATAAAAACAGTTAATGGTTTTATTAGACATTATTTAAAACTTTTAACCGATTAACATATTAATAAAAATAAGACGATTCAATTTTGTGAATTTGTGAAAATGATTGTGAAAATAAGATGATATTTAAGGACGATACGGCAGCATTTAAATGCCAACCAAATTGAAATTTAGCACACGTTCTTTCATTTTTTTGAGCCATTTTTAAAATTTTCAGTATAATAGAGGCTAGTTATACGAAAGGGAGAAAAGAAAAAATGGCGGATGAAACAGCAAATAGTTACCATCATCATATGGCGATTCCGTGGCACGATTTTGTGACCGATGATAACGTCACCCCGGCTCGGTACGCCAACTTAGTGGAACGGGCAAGCATTGTCGGGCGGATCGGCTTGATGATGTTAGCCTGTGGGACGGGAGCTTGGCGGGTCCGTAATTCGATGAACGTTGCCGCTCAAACTCTCGGGATTACTTGTTCAGCGGATATCGGTTTGGTTTCGATTGAATACACTTGTATGGATGAACACCGGAGTTACACTCAAGCCCTCTCAATTCCAAGTACGGGAGTTAATACGGCCCGTTTAAATGCCTTAGAAAATTATATGGAGAAATTTGAACAAAACGGGAAAAACTGGACTACTGGTGAAATTCATAAGGAACTAAATCGGATTGAACATATTGGGGGCTTATACGCACCGTGGATGGTTGGTTTAGCAGCTGCTTTAGCATGTAGCGCCTTCGTTTTCTTACTGGGTGGGGGCCCAGTAGAAATGTTATGTTCTTTCTTTGGGGCTGGCATAGGGAATTATGTCCGCCGGAAGATGGGCGATAAGTCGATCACCCTTTTTGCCGGGATCGCGGTGGCAGTTGCCGTAGCTTGTTTGTGTTACGACCTCTTGTTTAACGTTGTCATTTACTTCTTCCATGTTAATTCCCATCACGAAGCTGGCTACATTGGGGCAATGCTCTTTGTGATCCCGGGATTCCCATTTATCACGAGTGGTCTGGACTTGTCCAAGCTTGATATGCGGTCGGGCTTGGAGCGGGGGGCCTTTGCCCTGGTTGTGATTACCGTGGCGACCCTGGTTGGTTGGGTAGTGGCGATGATCGTTAACCTCCAACCGGAAAATTTTATTCCGTTAGCCTTGTCACCAATGACTTACTTAGTTTTACGGTTAATTGCCTCCTTCTGTGGGGTCTTTGGCTTTTCGATCATGTTTAATAGTAGTATCAAAATGGCGGCGACTGCTGGAATCATTGGGGCCTTTGCCAATACTTTACGGTTGGAAATGGTCGATTTTCTTCATGTTCCGGCCGGCCCAGCAGCCTTTACCGGGGCCCTTTTAGCGGGTTTGCTGTCTTCACTGGCCCGGAGTCGGGTTGGTTATCCGCGGATTGCCATCACGGTACCTTCGATCGTGATCATGGTTCCCGGTTTGTATATGTACTCAGCGGTTTACAACATTGGCCTTAACTCCCTTAGTGTTGGGGGAATGTGGGCTGCCAAAGCCGCATTAATTGTCGTATTCTTGCCATTAGGATTAATCGCTGCCCGGATTATTGCCGATCCAAAGTGGCGTTACAAGAGTTAAGATGCAAATTCAATATCCCAAATCACTGGTGGACCAAGTCCAAGCAGTCACGAAACAAAATCGCCTGGAAGGCTTTGTTCCAGGGGAAGGGGTAGCTCATCCCCGGGTAATGTTAGTTGGGGAAGCCCCCGGCCAAACTGAAATCGAAACCGGGCATCCCTTTGTTGGGGCTTCCGGAAAAGAGTTAACAAAAATGTTAGCTTTGGCTGGTTTGACCAGGGAAGAGGTTTACATCACTAGTGTTGTTCGCAGTCGGCCCTTTGCCATTCGTCAGGTAGTTGATAAAAAGACCGGACAGCCGATTGAAAAACGGCCCAACCGGACCCCGACTAAACGAGAAGTAGCGGCTTTTGCGCCCTTATTTGACTGGGAATTAGCCGCTGTTGATCCAGAAGTTATCGTCCCCTTAGGCAACACAGCGCTCCAACGGCTCCTCGGTAAGACTGCTTTAATCGGTGATTTACATGGCCAAGTTTTACGCCAACCAGTTTTAACGATGGTTGATGGAAAATATTGCCCGGGAAATAAAACCTATGTTGTCATCCCAATGTATCACCCAGCTGCTTATTTATATGCCCGGCGACTTGAGCCCACGGTCCAGGAGGACTGGCGGGAGTTCGGTCAGTGGCTAAATCGTAATTCAAAGGAGAGTTAGTTAAATCAATGAAAATTGCTCATCGTCCATTAATTACCTTTGCCCTCCTCCTTTCCAATATTATGGCGGGAATGGACGGGACGATTGTTAATACCGCCTTACCCGCCATTACCAGCGACCTGCATGGTTTGCAATATACCGGCTGGATTGTCGCGACCTTCTTATTTGGGATGTCGGTGGCGACACCTTTTTGGAGTAAGTATGGGGAACACAAAGGGAACCGGATGGCTTATGTAATGGCGACCACCCTCTTTGCGATCGGGGCCCTTTTTCAGGCGATCGCCCCATCAATCATCTGGTTTATCATCGCCCGGACGGTGATGGGAATCGGTGCTGGGGGGATGAATACGATCCCCTTCATTGTCTTTGCTAACCTCTATCCAGATTTAAAACAACGGTCCCAGGTGGTTGGCTTGGCTAGTGCTTGTTTTGGGACCGCTTCGATCATCGGGCCTTTACTTGGTGGCTGGATCGTCGATAATTTAACCTGGCACTGGGTCTTTTACGTTAACTTACCGGTTGCTTTAATTGCGATTGTTATCATCGGTGTTTGCTACCATGGGACCAAAGCGGCTGCCGGACGGCAAATTGATTATCTTGGTGGCAGTCTTTTAATTGCTGGGTTAGGGTTAATCTTGGTTGCGATCCAATTAATTGGAGTTGTCAACGGCTGGCTTGATCTGGCCCTCTTTGTAGTGGGCGCAATCCTAATTGCCTGGATGTACCGGGTTGATAAAATTGCTGAAGATCCGATTATTCCGAGTCGCCTTTTCCAAAACCGGGAATTAGTAACCGATTTAATCCTCTTTGTGATTATTTGGGGCTCCTTTATCGCCTTTATTACCTACATTCCAATGTGGGCGCAAGGAATTTTAGGGCTTTCAGCCTTAGTTGGGGGCTTGACCCAAATTCCAGGGGCCGTTACCAATTTCTTAGGCTCTGAAATGGTACCATATGTGCAACACAAGATCAGTAAGTACGGCCTAGTTTCGATTGGGGTAATAACCATTTTGATTGCTATTGCTGGATTGCTAATCTTTGGTCAAGGGACGCCGTTTTGGGTCTTGTTAATCCTCGGGTCCTTTGAAGGTTTTGGGGTTGGTCTAATCTTTAACGTCTTGCAAGTAAGTGTTCAAACGGATGTCGAATTAAATGATGTCCCGATCGCCACCTCCTTAGCCTACTTAGTCCGGATCTTAAGCCAGACCTTGATGTCAGCGATCTACGGGGTCATCTTAAACCTAGCTTTGATGCAAGGCGTCCGCCAACACCACGGGATTACGCTCAAAATGTTAAACCAGTTAAGTAATGCCAAGACGGCCTGGCACTTACCAAGTGCGCAATTACCGCTAATGCGTCGGATTCTTTATCATGGTTACCACAACATTATGGTGGCGGCTTTTGTTTTAATTGTGATTGCCCTAATTTTGGTGGTGATAGTGATGCTCAAACATGGATGGTTGAGAAAGAAAAGTGCACCCGTTGCCCGGACGTGATACGATGATGGCAAAGGATGGTAATTATGAAGAAAAAGTACCAATTTGACCAGCAAATGTTACGGGAAATGGTCCATAATCTAAAAAACAGCGTGGTTGAATTAACCCGGTGTGGGGATCATCTATCACGGCAAGCAACGATGGTTGGGCTGGGACTGCAACTGTCTGGCCTCAAGCGGCAGTTGCAGGATCCTCAAAAGCGAGAAGTTTTATTACAAGCCGCCACAAAGATGAAATTAACGATCCCCAAAGACATTGATCTTATTAGTGAAGTTGCAGAACGAAATCTTGGTGGCCGTCAAGGAGTGGTCTTAAATCCGCAGGTTAATCCACGCACCGTGGTTCTAGCTTTATATGGGGGTGCCTTGGTTTTACCCCCATCAAAAGAACACTGGCAATTTTATGATCGTCTGGCTCAAGCCAGTGGGGCGGAGATTGTGGTTCCGGATTACCCCCATTTACCAACGGGGACAGTTGAACAAGCAGTGGCCTACCTGCAAACGGTATATGAAAGTTTGTATAATCAAACGCCGGCCAGTGAAATTACCGTTCTCGGAGATTCAGCTGGTGGCGGCTTAGCCACGGTCCTCGTTGAAGAACTTGCCAAGTTGGGCTTACCTGTTCCTGGACACTTAGTCTTGCTTTCCCCGTGGCTTGATTTTCAATTAAAAAATCCGGCTTTGACGACCTATAACCAGGCAGATTTGGTGTTAGATTTACTAGGATTGCAGACTTTTGGCAAGCAGTTTGGGGGAAAGTTAACCGCAGAAGATTACCGGGTTAATCCACTGAAGGGGCCGGTTACTGGTCTGCGGGATGTTCACCTTTTTGTTGGAACGAAGGAACTGATGTGTTTAGACACCATTGAATTTGCCAATCATCTTGCTCAAGCGAAAGTCCCGGCCACCCTGGTAATTGGGCGGGGCTTGTATCATGCTTATCCCCTCTATTCAACGCCAGAAGGGAAGGCAGCGCTAGCAAAAATTGCTGAAGTTGTGAAAGGAGCCCAAAAATGATAAAAGTAGCCGTTATTTTCGCTGATGGATGTGAAGAAATTGAAGCCTTAACCCCCGTTGATGTAATGCGGCGGCTGGGGATTGAGGTTACCATGGTTGGCTTGGATAAGCTCCATATCATGGGCGCCCATGAGATTCCCTTGAAGATGCAGACGACGATTAGCCCAGCCTTGCTTGATTATGATGCTGTTGTTTTCCCTGGTGGGTCAACTGGGGCAGCGAACCTTCGGGATAGTGATGAATTGATGGCAATCATGCAAGCACGACAAGCTAACGGTCAGTGGAACGCTGCTATGTGTGCAGCGCCGTTAGCCTTTGCTCGGTATGGATTGTTAGACGGTCATCAATTTACCTGCTTCCCGGGAGTTGAAAAAGAAATCGTTCAAACCAATTCCACCGCAAACTTCTCACCAGCAATTACGGTGGTTGATGAAGCTGGCCATCTAATTACTAGTCGCGGACCCGCAACTGCCATGGCCTTCGCTTTTAAGATTGCCCAAGTCCTCGGCGTCGCAACCACCGACATGCAAGATGCCATGCTCTATACTTATCTAAAACAAGAAATTTAGAAGAAGTCCCAGCCATTAGCTAGGGAACGTGGTGGGGATGATTTTGAGCCGCTATCAAGGCTTAAAATTCACGCTTGATGTTTAATCCAGTTTCACCACTTGGAGCGAATCAGCCAACTTGTTTGGCGTTTGTGAGCCCATGCAAGGTCGAATGGAAGGTAATGGTACTCGCCTACTGCTCTGGCACGACTGGTTAATAAATTTCAATTACAACGAAAGACCACTAATAAAGGTTACGTTTCAACCTTTATTAGTGGTCTTTCATTGTTTTTAATCTCAAATATATATTATTAAGAAGGATTTCTCACTACTACTTCTTCCACCACAGCATCCAATCCAGGACAGGTTTGGGAGTGGCTTGATCAACGCGTTGGTTAACCACTGCAACAACCGCAATCATGGCGGCAATTAAGGAACCTTGCTTAAAGTAAACGGTGTACTTTGGCCGCCACAGGGAGGCGTATTTTTCTTTGTATCGCCGTAAGCCTTGGAAGGAGTACAGTTCAGAACCATATTCGTAAATGAAGTGGGCGATCTTTTCAGCGTTGAAAGCATATTGGGAGTGCCCCACATTGGCGAGCGGGGCCATGCCGAGGTCAAAGTATTGATAATTATTGGCTTGCCCGTATTCAAACATGGAGATAAAGATC
The DNA here is from genome assembly GCA_019118465.1 of Candidatus Limosilactobacillus faecipullorum. Classification (GTDB taxonomy): domain Bacteria; phylum Bacillota; class Bacilli; order Lactobacillales; family Lactobacillaceae; genus Limosilactobacillus; species Limosilactobacillus faecipullorum. Next base: position 39,020 of record DWYX01000016.1, read on the forward strand.
TTATCCATGATTCCTGAAGGAGCGGCTTTCGTGTGCCGCATTAGGTCAATGGTTAGAATCTCCTTACCGCCAGTTGGCATGAAGGTCGCAAAGGCTACCATTTTTCCGTCAGCGCCTTTAACGACCCCTATGGGAGCAGTGTTTAAATAATTCGGATCAAAGTAGCCCAAAGAAAAGCCTTTTTCAACTTGATTTCCCAACCATTCGTCAGAAATTTTCTTTAACTCGGCCATCGTTGCTTGATCAAATGGTGGTTGAAGGATTTCAAAGGTGTAGCCTTCCCGGTCAAACTTATGCATTAAGGCCCGTTGTGATCGTTGCTTTTTCCCGGCGAGGGTGAAGTCAGCTAATTTCACCATCCCATCTTCCCCGGTCTTTAAGAAGTCAAAGCCGTACTCGTGAAGGAGAAGGGTCATTTCTTCACCAACTTCGTAGAAAACAAGTTGGTAGTTAAAGCGATCGGCATCAACCATGAATTGGTGAACGGCGTCGTGCCAGACGTCGCGGTTCCCAACCGGATCGCCCATCACTACCAACCGGCCATTTTTGGCTTGATACATAAAGAAGAGTTGGTCTTTTCCATCGGCTTTGTAATAGTAAATATTTTTGTCCCCTAAGAAGGCGAGGTGGCAGGTTTCATTACCACCGTATTCATCAATAATTGCTTGCACCCGGTCAGTAGCTAAGGGTTGGCGGATGCCAAAGGGATCACTTCCGCGCATAAAGTAGCGGATAATCAGGATCATGATTATCAACCCTAGTAGCATCCCAATAAAGCCGGAGAGCCAAATTTTTTCTCCCTGGAAGAAGAAAAAGGTTGGGACCCTGTGTTTTTCAGCATAGTTAGGGGAATTTACTAACCCGACAATGGAGTAAAGAATCAGGCTCCCCGCATAAATTGAACCATCAAAGATTAACTTTCCAATTGAGTATTGAAGCTTTTCCCGGTAAATAGTGTTCCGCATTAAGAACATTAAAACCAAGAGCACAACCAGGTAGATAGCTAACGACGGTGTCCCGAGATTAATGAAGGTGTTGATGATGCCGATTAACAAGAGAATAACGGTTGGCCAATAAGCTTTTTTAACCTTGGCTTGAATTCCGCGGGCGCAAGCTAGCATAGCAATTGCAAAAAGGATCGTTGTTAACTGATGAAGGAAGAAGAAGGTAAAGGGGTAGAAGCGTTGTAAGAACCGATTTGACGCCGTTAGGTCCGGGACAGAAGCAGCCAGGAGCATGAAAATTCCTGAAACATACATAAAGATGGTGATGATGATCTGGGAGCCTTGTCGAATCATCGCTGCTGGAATGTGGTCAAAGAAATCATTAACCCGATCAAATAAGTAGTGGACAAAGAAGACCAGGGCCAAGAAAAGGGGGATGATGTAGTAAAAGACTCGGAATAAAAGGAGCCAAACGATGGCTGATGACCGGGGAACTCCTAACAAAGAGAGCTCAAGGAGCATCATGACATCGAAGGACCCAATCGCCCCTGGCAACATGGACACGACCCCAAGGACCTGGGCAACAACGTATAGAGTAAAAACCGCCCAGTAGTTAGTTTTGATCCCAGTTGCCATCCCAACTAAGATGAAGAAGCCGGCGATAAATAACCATTCAAAGGTTGAAGTGACGGAAACAAAAATCTTAAACCGCAAGGACATCTCGCCAAAAAGCTTGCCTTCTTGCCGGTGAGTTAGCCAAAGGGCCAATGGGAAATATAACCCACCGCTGACAAGCCAGATGGCGTAACGATTAAAGTGGCCGCCTTGGTGAAAAGCAAACATAATAATTAGAGCTAACCAACAGAGCAGGGAAAGTCCGGCTAATAGGAAGACCGCAATTTTAGCAATTGCCCCAATAATTTGACTTCGGCTAGCTTGTTTACCATAAAAATGAGCCCGCAACGTGGCCCCTAATAAGCCGCCAAATCCAGCAACGTTGGTTAAAGTATTGGTAATCCAACCACTTCGGAAAATATAGAAGAGGTTAAATTTACCAGGTAAAAGATGGGTAATGGCAATGTCATACCCCGTCATTGGTAAGATCGCAATTAGACCTCCCAAAGTTAAGAGTAGGAGCTTTCCGAGGGGGAGAGTGGTTAACTCTGTGCTAACCGCTCCCCAATCAACGGTTTTAAAGAAATTTCCCAGTGTAATTACGACAAAAAGAATGACTGAGGTAATAAAGATAAGCTTTAAGATCCGGGCATAACGTTGCCAAAAACGTTGTGCGGTTTGCCAAAAGGTTTGCATAGCTACCCCCAAAAGTGAAGTATAGGAAGAAGGAAAAGCTTCCTTCAAAACGATTTATTCTCTTCTAAGTTACATTTTTTTCGAAAAATTAGCAAGAAATCCTAAAAATGGTTGACGTCCAAAGCAACTTACGGTATATTATTACTTGTGCTTAATTGGTCCATTGGTCTAGTTGGTTTAGGACGCATCCCTGTCACGGATGAGATCGCGGGTTCGAGTCCCGCATGGACCGCTAATTAAAGAGCCCGGAAGGAAGCGATCGTTTCTTTCCGGGCTTTCTTGTATGGATTTATAAATGGAGGAAAATATGGAAAATACTTGGTATTACCACGGAAATGAACCGATCAAGATTAAACGGTATCTCCAAAGTTTGGGGATGGGACACCGCCTTTTTAACGATATTAAAAATGGGGCCGGGGTGTTAATGGTTGACCATCGTGAAGTTCGGCCTACGACGAAGATTTTGCCCAACCAACCTTTAACGATTAAGGTTGATCCAGAACCAGTTGATCCCACGGTTGCCGTGTCTGAGGGTCCCTTAAACATTGTCTATGAAGACGATAACTGGTTGGTAATTAACAAACCAGCTGGCTTATCTTCCGTCCCGGGACCAACGGAACAGGAAGATACGGTACTCAATCGGGTAAAGGGATACTTAATTCAAAAAGCCGCTGAAGATCAGCGGCCCCATTTAATTACCCGGCTGGATCGCTTTACGAGTGGCTTAATGCTCATTGCCAAGCACCGGGTAGCTTCTAGTATGATTAGCCATCAAGTGCAAACTCACCGAGTTAAGAAGGAATACTTGGCGATTGTAAGTGGGCACTTACCGGCTGAACATGGGCTGATTGATCAGCCAATTGCCCGGGTTAAGGATCAAATTTCCCGGGAAATAAGTCCGGATGGTCAACCTGCCAAAACCGAATACTGGGTGGAAGCAGTTAAGGACCAATATAGTCTCGTTCGCCTACGGCTTCATTCTGGGCGGACTCACCAAATTCGAGTTCATCTTAGTTGGCTAGGGAATCCTTTAGTAGGCGACCACTTGTATGGCGGTGAGTTGGACCAAGTTGAACACCAAGCTTTGCATGCTACCCGGCTAGAATTTTTGAATCCTTTTACTGAGAAAGAACTTTCATTTAAGGTAACTTTACCCCAAGCTTTACAAGGATTGTGGGATCAACTAAATTAAAAGCAGATTAATTGTAACTGGAGTGCTCGTGAGCCGAGCTGAGATGCGTGCAAACACGGCGGATCCTTGGAACCTGTGAGTTAGAACTCGCGTAGGGACGTTACGGAAGGCGTTATCTAGCGAGGATAGCGCCTTTTTTCGTCCGGAAAGGGAGAAAAATGAAGTTTACTGATACTCTTAAAGCAACTATTAAGGAATGTCACAAGCAAAGTGTGCGCCATCCCTTTATTCAGCAACTTGCTGATGGTAGCTTACCCAAAGAAACTTTCCGATACTACCTATGCCAAGATCACCAATATTTAAGTAATTTTCAACACCTCCATGAACTAATTGCCAAGTAGTTGCCGGCCGATGACGCTAAGCTATTGTTAAGCTTGGGAGAAGGGGAAGATCAAGCTCGCAAGGTCTTGCACCAAGCTTTGCAAATCACTCCCGCTGAGTTAGATCAAACTAGCCCTGCGCCAACCAACTACGCTTATGTTACCCGTATGGATTACCAACTGACTAAGTTCGGGGTAGCCCCAGCATCGGCAGGGCTTTTACCATGTTATTGGCTTTATAACGAAATCGGCAAAGAACTTGCTCAAAAACAAAGCCCGGATCCAATTTACCAGACCTTCTTTGATGGCTATGCCGGAGAGGATTTTACGACTAGTACCACCCAAATACGGGAAATTGTTGATCGGCTAGCCGCGCAAGTTGATGAACCAACGCAAGCTTTGATGAGCGAAGCCTTTGCGAAGTCTTGTTACTACGAAGTTCATTTCTGGCAAATGGCTTTGATGAAGGAAAATTGGTAATAAAAGAGGAAGAAAAAAGTGCCAGCCATTAGCCAGGTAACTTTGGAGTGAACCAGCCAATTTGCTTGGCGTCTGTGAGCCTATGCAAGACCGAAAAAGGATAGTACCAACTACAAGCAAGGCAGGGTCCACTTGATTACCGTAGCCCAATTATCGTTTGTAGTTTAGCGACTTACGATAAGACCAAGTTTTGAAAAAGAAAACAGCCGGAGTGAAATTTGCAAAGAAAATTTTCTCCGGCTGTTTTATCTATAAGGACTATACTTGGAAAGAGTTAGCCAACTTACTTGTTTACCGTTGATACTGTTCGTTATTTTCAAAGACAAGTTCCGGTTCCCGACCAGTCCGCATAAAATGGTTTAGTTGGTTGATTTGATCCATTTCGGTAGTAGAAAGTTCAAAGTCATAGAGGTCCGCATTCGCTTGAATTCGTTCAAGGTGAGATGATTTAGGGATGATTGTCACGCCGCCTTGTAAGTGCCAACGTAAGATAACTTGGGCAACTGACTTGTGGTGGTGTTCGGCGATCGCCTTGAGGACGGGATCATCTTGAAACTTTCCCCGGGCAAGTGGTGACCAGGCTTGGGTAACGATCCCATGATTCTTGTGATAGTTCAAGAGAGCGAGTTGGTTTAAACCAGGATGGCGTTCAACTTGGTTAACAACCGGCCGTTCGTTAGCTTGGGTAGCTAAGAGTTCGAGGTGAGCAATTCCAAAGTTTGATACCCCAATTGACTTGGTTAAACCTTGCTTTTTCATGTCTTCAAAAGCCCGCCAAGTTTCAAAGAAATGGCTTTGAATTGGCCAGTGAACCAATAAGAGGTCAACGTGGTCGAGTTGGAGTTTCCGTAAAGATTCTTTAACAGAGTCAATGGCTGTTTGGTAACCTTGGTTCTTTTCGGCTACCTTGGTAGTTACAAAGTATTGATCTCGGGGTGCATTTAGCCTTTGTAAGGCGTTTCCAAGGACAGCTTCGTTTTCATAAAGTTGGGCGGTATCGATAAGACGGTAACCAGAGTCGTAAGCTCCTTGAACAGCCTGAGTCATAGCTGCTTGATCAGTTAGCTTGTATGTCCCTAACCCTTCTTGGGGCATTTTGTTGCCATCCGCAAGGGTTAACCAATTATTTTGAATGGTTGTCATTGAAATCCCTCCAATTAATTTGATGCCTTCAGTATACAATAGGGGGATAATAAAGAAAAAGCCCCAGCCATTAGCCAGGGAACGTTGGAACTGGCCAACTGGTTTGACGTCTACAAACCCATGCAAGGCCAAGTAGGATTAAGGAAGGTAACCATCGTAGCCAAATTATCATTAGCAATTTGGCTAATCCGGCTCCACTAAGAACTCTCTCTAGATAAGAGCTACAATCTCAAATCTAACTAAAGTTAGCTTCCATGGTTGTTTACTCTTATTCATTGTAAGATTTCTGGTGGAGGCTTTTTACTTACGATAAGACTAAACTTTAAATTAATAATTTCTGCTTAACTTTATTTAGCCAATTGTTCGATTGCCCGGGCCTTAGCTTCATTCGTTAATTGAATTTGAAGCTTGCCTTGGTCGGTAGTTGACATTTGAGGGTTCTTCTTCATGGCTTGCATTAATTCAGCCTTAACTTGACTTGCGACCATTTGCTTGAGCTTCATTTGCGTAGCGGGTTGCTTTAAAGCCGTTTGTAACTTAGCAGCTTGGTCAGTGCTTAGGACAGACCAAGTTGGATTAACTTCGAACCGGTAGTCGATGGACTTAGTTTCGTGGTTGTCACCTAAGATTCCAAACATTGCCTTGGATAGAGCACTATCGTAAACGTATTGGTGCTTCTTAATGACTAACTTTGGTTGGTTCTTGGTGGTTACAACCTTGGACTTTGCTTTGTAATCGATCCAAGTATGCTTAGCTTTGCTTTGGTGGATATCAGTCTTGTAGACGTAAACCTTTTCTGATCCTGTCCCCAATTGCTTGTATAACAAGAGGTTAGCTTTGTCACTAGTTGAAGCTAGGGACATGGTTTCGGTTTTAGTTTCAACCTTCATCCCCAAGTGATTAACGTCGTGCAAGGCGAAAACCGTTACGGAAAGGACAAGCACGATCAATGAAATGATTGACCAGAAAGTGTGGCCCTTCTTTTCAACGTAAACCGCCCCGAAAAGGTAGAAACAAACGGCACTTAAAACTACTAATAAGATAATCATCGTTTAATCCTCCTTTTCGGTTTTAAAGCTGACAACCCGGGTAGTGTTACCCTTCTTTAAGAAGTAGGCCAAGGCTAAGGCAATCACTGCGAAGAGGGCCGAAACCCCGAAGGCGGCGTGGAAACCACCTAAAGCTGCGTTAATGGCGTGATCCTTGTAAACCAGTGGACTAGTTGTTAAGAGATGGTGGGCTGGCTTCATGGCGTCTTGGACGTTGGTTAAAATCGTAGTCATGATGGCTGTTCCGATTGAACTCATCGTTTGCCGGAAGGTGTTGTTAACGGCTGTCCCGTGAGACATTTCGTCAAGCGGTAAGACGTTCATCCCAGAAGTTGTAACCGGCATAAAGACCATTGAAACCCCAAAGAGCCGAATGGCGTAAAAGACAATGATTGAAAGAATTGGGGTTTGTTGGGTCAAAGTTAAGAATGGCACCGTCCCAATTAAAAGGAGGGCTAACCCCACAACGGCTAACCGCCGGGCCCCATACTTATCGAAGAGCCGCCCAGTCAATGGTTGCATGAATCCCATCATTAAAGCCCCTGGTAAAAGCATTAACCCAGAATGGAAGGCCGTTTCACCCCGAATATTTTGGATGTAAGTTGGTAGAAGCATTTCCACCCCGATCATCGCTAAGTTAACCGTGGATGAAAGAACCGCAGCAATCGCAAATTCAGGGTGCTTGAAGACCCGAATATCCAAGAACGGATCATCAAGCTTCAATTGCCGGTGGGCAAATAGGATGATGAAAATAATCCCGACGATCATAAAACCAAGGACTAAGGAGTCACCCCAGCCTCGACTTGATGCTTCAGAAACCCCGTAGAGTAAGCCTCCAAAACCAATCGTAGAAGTAATAATCGACCAAACATCCATTGGTTGTTGGTGGACATGAAGAACGGGCTTCATGACGATAAAGGCCAAGATTAAGATGATGGCAATAAATGGAATGATAATCCCAAAAAGGTCTCGCCAGGAATAGTTATCAACGATAATTCCGGAAAGGGTTGGCCCAACGGCTGGGGCTAACCCCATGGCGATCCCAACCATCCCCATGGCACTCCCCCGTTGTTCTGGTGGGAAGACCGAGAGCATGATCGTTTGGTTAAGCGGCATCGTCACCCCAACCGCGAGCGCTTGGATGATCCGCCCAACGATTAAAATCGCAAAAGTTGGGGCGAAGAATGATACCACCGTTCCTAAAAGGAAAACGGCCATGGCACCAATGTACATCATCCGTGAGTTAAACTTGTTAATTAACCAAGCAGAAACTGGAATCATGATCCCGTTAGTTAACATAAAGGAAGTAGTTAACCACTGAACGGTAGCAGTAGAAACATCAAAGGACTTCATGATGGCCGGGTAAGCCGTTGCTAAGAACGTCCCGGTTAACATGGTAAAGAAGGAACCAATCGTTAAAACCGTGACCAGTAAAGTCCGGTTATAAGGGTTCCCGTGAATGTCCAAAATTGCGTCTTCGGACGACATTAAGACCCCTTCTTTCTTTTTATAAGTAAATTCAAGCAGGAACTAATGTAACCCTTTCTTACGTTTTTGTCAAATAATTTGACAAAAATATCAAAAAATGTAACACTACCTATTGTGATTTGAGAACTAGAATTGTGAATGTGGAAAAGGGGGCATCGTTGTGCGGGCATTACCGAATATTTTTAAGGAAGCCATGGCTCAGATTCAAATCCCATTATCTGAAATTTCCCGAGTCACTGGCGTTTCTCCCCGCCAGATCCGTTACTGGGAAGAAAAGGGCTTTTTAAATTCGCATCAAGCACAGAAAAATCAGAACCATAAATTTAACTTTTTCGCCTTAACGAAGGTCTTGGAGATCAAAAATTATCTTGACCAAGGCTTTACCCTCCAAGCGGCGGTTGAAAAACAAAAGAAACGGAAAAATATCGGTCGTAGTATCTATCGCTTTATTGCTGAGCGATTGCTTGCGACTGAAGAAAAGGGTAAGACGGTTGAAATTAACCTTGGCCCGTTAGATAACGATGAAACCAAAGTTGTGGTAGCCAAAGTTGAGACTGGTCAACCCGTGAAAATAATTTTGAAAAAACATCAACCTTTAGATTAACGAAAACGCTCCCGGAGTGCTATCCTAAAGTTATAGAAATAGAAGAGGATGGAGAAACTCATGGTAGCATATCAATCATTATCTGCAGAAGCACAAGATCGGGCGCAACAAGGTTTCATGACTTTTTACATTGATCACTTTAAGCACGACGATTTGGAAGTTTTGACTGAATTGGGTTCTGATAGTGAAATGGCAATGATTAATCACGTTTTGCGGAAGTACAACTTCTTAACGGTTGATCGCTTAGTGAAAATTAGCCAACGGTTGACGCAATCCATTTTCGTTAACTTATTGGAAAAAACGGAAATGGAATTTGATGCTAACGGGGTGCCAGCTGAAAGTTGGGAAACTTGGATGGCTAAGCGACACGTCGTTTTGCGGACGTTCTAAGGCAGTTGGGAAAAATTCGCGACAGTCGGAATTTCTGTAGTATTTAAAATTAAAAAGAGCTGGGAAGAATTTTCTTCCTGGCTTTTTTTATCATTCCAACATATGATTAATGGACGATTCCTTTTACAATGTGCTAAAATGTTTCCAGATTACTCTGAACGTATAAAATAACGAGCCCTGTTGGTTACCGAAACCGACGGGTAAAATTGGTGATTTTTACCATGATCATCAGAAAAGATAATATTTAACCCAAAATTATCATTAACTTTGTCGGGAAGTGACAGGACCGTTATCGAAATAAAATGAAGGAAAAGAAAGGGACTTATGACAAAGCTAAATATTAAGAATAATGAAGTGGCTTTCTATGCGGTAGGGGGCCTTGGCGAAATTGGAAAGAACATGTACTGTGTGCAATTCCAAGATGAAATTGTAATTATCGACTGTGGGGTACTTTTCCCTGAAGACGAACTTCTCGGGGTAGACTACGTAATCCAAAACTATGATTACTTGGTTGAAAACAAGGATAAGATTAAGGCGATTTTTATCACCCACGGTCACGAAGACCATATTGGGGGCTTGCCATTCTTCTTACAAAAGGTGAACGTGCCGATCTATGCCGGACCATTTGCGATGTCCTTAATTAAAGGAAAACTCGATGAAAAGCACCTTTTGCGGGATGCGGAACTCCATGAAATTAACGAATTTGATACGGTTCACTTTAAGAAGCTTTGGGTTAGCTTCTTTAGGACGACGCACTCAATTCCTGATACCTTAGGGGTGGCAGTGCACACCCCACAAGGGACGATTGTTCAAACTGGGGACTTTAAGTTTGACTTGACTCCGGTTGGTAATTTACCAGCGCCAAACTTCCAACAAATGGCTAAGTTAGGGGAAGATGGGGTCCTCCTTTTGACGTCTGACTCCACGAACGCTGAACGACCACAATTTACCAAATCAGAACGGTGGGTTGATATTCATATTCGGCGGATTTTTGAGCGGATTAAGGGCCGGATTATCTTCGCTTCGTTTGCTTCAAACGTTTACCGGCTCCGGGAAGCGAGTGACGCAGCAATTAAGCAAGGTCGGAAGATTGCGGTATTTGGCCGGAGTATGGAAAATGCGATTGCGGCAGGGCAAGCTCTCGGTTACTTGAAGATTCCAGAAGACTCATTAATTGATCCAAATGAAATTAATTCCTACCCACCGGAACAAGTGATGATTATGTGTACTGGGTCACAGGGGGAACCGATGGCCGCCCTTTCCCGGATCGCTAACGGAACCCACCGGCAAATTAGCATCCAGCCGGGTGATACGGTTGTCTTTTCTTCTAACCCAATTCCAGGGAATACGACGTCCGTTAATGCTTTGATTAACAAGTTGGAAGAAGGCGGTGCCGAGGTTATTCACGGTTACGTTAACAACATCCACACTTCTGGTCACGGGGGTCAAATTGATGAAGAATTAATGCTTCGGTTAATGAAGCCGAAATTCTTCGCTCCGGTCCATGGTGAATACCGGATGCAAAAGATCCACACGAAGTTAGCTGAATTGACGGGGGTTCCTCAGGAAAACTCCTTTATCTTGGCAAATGGGGATGTTTTAGCCCTTACCAAGGATACTTGTCGGGTTGCTGACCACATTGATTCCATGGGGGATGTTTATATTGATGGTCGCGATGTCGATGATGCGGTGGGGAGCCCTGAAATTCGGGAACGGCGTCTTCTTTCTGAAGAGGGGGTTGTAACGGCGATTGCAGTCGTTGACTTAAAGGACTTCCAAATTGTCGCTGGTCCAGACATTGTATCTCGCGGTTTCGTTTACATGCATGAATCCCAGGAGTTGATCAAGGCCGCTAACCACGAAGTCTTCTGGGCGATCTTAAATACTTTTAAGAACCACAAGAAGGTTGACCGGCGGGCCATTAACCGGACGATCGTTTCCCGACTTCAACGGTTACTTTACGAACGAACGGGACGGCGCCCAGTCATTATTCCAATGGTGACGATCTTAAATGCGGATAGTCAATCAAAGAATGATGACCATGAAGAACACACTAAGAATGAACACCGGCCACACCGGAACCGGAATAACCGCCGAAAGCACAAGCCAGCGCCTAAAGAGACGGTTGCGGCTAAATAAAGAGGCTATAATTGCGACTGTAGTTTTTGGGTGACAGTTGGAGATGTGAAAAAGACCAGAGAGAAGTTTAAGTTTCTCTCTGGCCTCTTTTAGTTATCTTGTTCTGGCAAAAAGGCTATAATGGAAACGACGGCGATAAAAAGGAGGACATGGTTATGAAAAAAGTAGCAATTATTGGTGCTTCTGGAATGGCTGGTCAGGAGATTTATCGGCTAGCGGACCAGGAAGCTGACTGGGTAACAACGGGAATTGTTCGGGATGAGCGCAAGGCCCACAAGGTCCTAGGGCGGACTGCGCATTTGTTTGTTGCGGATGTTTTGACAATGCCAATTGAACAATTAACTGGCTTTGATGTCATTGTGGATGCCTTCGGGACAGCACCAGTCTATGCTGGGGATCAGGTCGTTTTAGCTAAGAAATTAGTTGAAGTTGCCCGGCAATCTCACGCTAAGTTAATCTTTATTCTAGGTGCCGGAAGTTTGCATACGGGTGAAGATCACCACTTAGTAATGGAAGATTTGGCGAAGACGCCGAATGCAGAAACTTGGATCAATATTCCGCGACAGCAAAAGCGTGAACTCGACTTCTTACAAGGAGTTGACGATGTTGACTGGCTGGGGATTTCCCCATCAATGACCTTTAAGGAAGGTCCGGCAACGGATTATGAACTTGGTCAAGATGACTTGTTAGGTGCAACCCCTGAAGAATCAGTTACAACGGCTGGTACGATGGCAAAATTAATTGTTAGCGAAATTAAGGACCCTGTTCACCATGGTCGGATTACGGTGGTTAATAAGGCCTAAGCTTGGTGCAATTATTGATATTGACAATTGTGGACCTTATTATAAAATAACAAGTAAATATTAGAGGCTTATACTATTAAGAGATAGGGAGAAAACTACTCGATGGCTTGGTCGGGATAAAGAGAATGAAGGTTGATTTGTAGCGGTTAGCGTAACTGTGAGAATATCTCTGTTACTATGATATTGTGGTAAGAAGCAGTAGCTAAATGACAGTTGCTTCCCTAACGGTCGAACCAACCTATTCAGCCTTGCATGGGTTCGCAGACACCGAGCAAGTTGGCTAGTTCTCTTCAAGTACAGTCCTTATAGATAAGTCAGCCGGAGAAAATTTACTTTGCAAACTTTACCCCGGCCTTTTCTTATCTCACAGGACCTTCTAGGAGCTTTCTTACTAACTAACTTTATCCTCTAAGGCCGGGGGTTGGAGCGAACTAGACAGGTTCCCTGTCGTTCGTAAACCTACGCAAGGACAAGTAGGATAGTGACGACCGGAAGACCTGGTTACTGTCTTGACCTAAGTTTCTGTGTAACATTTATAAATACGAAAAGGCTGGGGTAAATTTCTCAGCCTCTTTTTTTGAAAACGGGGAGAAGATTATGCTTGGAACACTTGCAAATGTTTGTGCAATTTTAATCGGTACTTCGATTGGGTGCTTGTTAAAGGGTGGTATTAACAAGCAATACGAGAATGCGCTTTTTACGGCAATGGGATTAGCGGCCCTGGGAATTGGTCTGGAAAATGCAATTAATAATTTACCGAAGAGTCACTATCCAGTGCTTTTTATTGTCAGTTTAGCAATTGGCACTGTCCTTGGGACCTACTGGCAAGTTGACACTCATTTTAATCAATTGGTTGCTAGTCATGGGGGAAAGTCACAATTAGGTAAGGGCTTGGCAACTGGGATTCTTCTTTACTGTATTGGGGCCTTATCAATTGTAGGGCCGGTGATGGCGGCGGTTAAGGGTGACCAAACGATGCTCTTTACCAATGCGACCCTTGATTTTGTTAGTTCAATGGTCTTTGGCGCTAGTTTTGGTTGGGGGATGCTTTTTTGTGCCCCAGTCTTATTCTGTTGGCAAGGGGGAATTTACTTAGTTGCTAAGTACCTTTCAGCCGACTTTTTCAGCGCTTCTTTAGTTACTGAAATTTCAATTGTCGGCGGTTTTTTAATCGCGACGACTGGGATTTCGCTATTAAAATTACGCGATCTTAAGACGTTGGACTTCTTACCTTCCCTACTAGTCCCGGTTGTATTTTTCCTTGTTAAGGACCTTACTGGATGGTTCTGATGTAAGCAAAAGCAATCTTTATTATTTTTGCGGATCCCTTTTTTCAAGTCCGCGAGTTTGGTAACATAAACAGTGAATAACTTTTTGACTGGAGGAAATAAGATGTCTGGGACAGACTATCTCCAAATTTGGTATCGGGCACAGATTTCAATCGCTCTTTTCTGTGTTCTCGTGATCGGTGGCTGGGAAACGTTTCATCAACTACCCTATGTTAGCTGGATGGCAGTAATGGCGTTAGTCCTTATCTTCGCCTGGCTTGATGAAGGGTTAACCTTACCGTCATGGTTAACAGCGGTTAATCGGTGGCTCCAATGTTTAGTTCAACCCATTATTTTAACTGTGGTTTGGTCAATTATGACCCGGGAAATAATTGTCCGCCTCCAATTGCCAGCTCGGGGAGTGATGGTAATTACCATGGCGTACTTTATTGTTATGTTTGCTCCGATGGCAGGGATTGTGGGTGGTAAGTTAAAGACTCCGTTTGCCCGGATCTTTTATCCCGCCTGGTGGTTTGTGATTGTTATTCCCTTAGTTGGGAGTATCTATCCGGCCAAGTTTGCGGGTCCCCGGACCTTTGACTTAATTTTAACGACCGGGGCTTTAGGAGCGGTTGCTTTCTTCTTGATGATGGTGGCTGTGATGCGGGCTTGGCATTTGTCGTGGCCTGGGATTAACCCTCAATTTGGCCGCGGCTTTAGTTGGCTAAGCTTAATTATTTTATTGGGACTCGGTTGCCTCTTTATTTTTATTAATTCGTTTTCAACGGGTGACCGCTGGAGTAATATTTTAACGAGCTATGATTTACACTTAGCTTATTCTTCCCGGGAGTATCTGTTAACAGCTTTTGAAGCTGGGGTGGCCGAAGAAACGCTTTGTCGGTTTGCTTTCTTAGGGGTCTTACTCTATGTCTTCCGGAATTTTCGGAACCAAGCACTATGGGCAATTTTAGTAAGTTCATTTTTGTTTGGACTCTTGCATTTTGGTAATGCCTTAGTGCAACCGTTTATGATTACTCTCCTACAAGCTGTTTCAGCAATGGCATTAGGGCTTTACTTTGCGGTAATATATCTGTATACCGGTCAATTATGGTTATCAATGTTAATGCACTTTTTGTTAGACTGGCTGGCTTTTTCGGCCAGTGGTTCAGTTGTCATGACTGGTTCACCAACGATTGCCGATTGGTACTTGCTTACTGTTGAAGTTCTCTTCTTCGGTGGGATAACGGCATGGATGATGTTTGGTGATCGCCGGCAAGTGATCGATCGGCATGCCCGTCGCTTTGCTGGGGATGAACAACGGTTTAACTTCCGGTTGGAATTTTAGCCAGTAGGTAGGGAGAAAAAACTGCCTTGACCAAAATTTTGAATAATATTTGGAGATGATAAAAGGCGCAAGCTTTGGAATTTAGTTCCATATGCTTGCGCTTTTTTGGTTTTAGCACTAATTTTTAAAGGATCTACATCTCCATGCCCATCTTCTTGTAGGAGTCCATGCCACCAAGCCAAAGATGATCCATGTCAACGCCCCGTTCCTTAGCGAAGGCCATCATCAGATCCATATGGTTAAGGAGGGGATATTCTTTGTCTGGATCAGCCGGATCAATAACCTTTAATTGGGCCATCATTCCGCCGTCTTCGTGTTCAATGATATGGCAGTGGTACATGAAGACGCCGGCAACATTAAACCAGACCTTAATTCGAACGTGCTCACCAGGATTAATGGCAACCGTATCTTTAAGTCCAGTTTCAGTTGGGAGAGGAGCTTGGCCGTTCCGGGAGATTACCTTAAAGGTAGTTCCATGCATGTGGTAAGGGTGGATCATCCCGGGTTTACCATTCGTATTGTAAATGTCCCAGATTTGAACTTGGCCCTTTCGCATGGTGTAATCAATCCGGTCCATTTGGAACTTCTTGCCGTTCATTGCGACCATTTCGTCCATCCCGTCAAGAGTAACGTGGTGAATTGGCAGTCCTGGAGTGACTTTGGGATCAGGAACATCAAAGAGTTTAGTTGGGAGTTTTTGTTGATCAGGCTTAAATTCGTGGATTCGGAATTGGACCAGTGGCGTTTGATCGGTATAAAGAGTAACCACATCACCAGGCTTGCAATCCCCAAAGTCAACAATAACTTCAGCCCGTTCAGCACAGGTTAACATCAATTTGGTTAACTTAATCGGTTTTGGTAACAGACTGAGGTCACCAGCGATTTGGGTCATGATCCGATCATTATCAAAGTGGAGGCGCCATTCCCGTCGGTTAGCCCCGTTAAGGAACCGAAGTCGGAGCTTTGGAGTGGTAACATCAAAGTAAGGATTAATCGTCCCGTTAATCATTGGGGTTGGCCCAGCAACTCCGTCTGGATCATAATCAGCTCGATAATCCCACTGGTTGTTTTCGTGGAAGCGCCGGTCTTGGAGAATAACTGGAATGTCATCAACCCCGTAATTCCGTGGAAGTGGTAATTTGGCTTCAATTTGGTCGGTAACAATTGCCCCAGTTGCGAGGCCATGCCAAACTTGGGCCGCCGTTTCCGGACATGGGTGCGCATGGAGCCAGGTAAAGGCAGCTGGCTGGTTAATTTTAAAACTAACGTCCCGGCTTTGCCCTGGATAGACAGGGGCGTGACATCCGCCGTCTTCAATTGGACCGGGAATGGCTAAACCATGCCAGTGAAAAGTAGTTAATTCGGGCAAGTGGTTAACCAGATGTAAGTGATAGGTCTTGCCCCGTTCATAGCGAACGATTGGCCCTAGTAAACTTCCGTTGTAACCCCAGGTCGTGGTCTTATCACCGGGGAGTAATTGGGTCTCGCTAGCTTGGGCAGTCAAAGTGTACCAAGTTTCGGTGGCAGTTTGCTTGTCTGGTTCCAAAAGTGGCGGAATCGTCAGTGGCTTGGCGGGTGCATCAGCAACTTCAAGCGGAACATAACCACCGTCGTGATAGTCGTAGGCACTTTCGTTATAGAAGTAATGATCAATTGTTGTCATAAAAATGCCTCCTAAAGGATTTTTTTGCATTAACTATAACGCGATTTTATAATTTCCACTAGGGAGAATTACAATAAATAAAATAAATTTAGGATAAGCTAAAAAATATTCTTTACAATTAAAAAATCTGGAGTAGTATAGAAATTGAAGCACGAGGAGGTCGAAAGCAAACCTTGCGGCCTTCACAAGAGAGGGGAAAAATTAATGTTTAAAATTAAGCCAAAAAAATTCCATCGCATTTTGGTTGGGGTGGACGATGCACCAGATGCCCGGGCAGCCTTTTCTTACGCTGTTGATAAGGCAAAGCGAGATGGTTCTGAATTGGGGATTGTCTCAATTTATGAAACCAACGGGGTGAATGTTTACCAAATTTTAGACCGCGATTTTACTCACTCAAGTCGGGATGAAATGGAAAAGCGGATTGACCAATATGTTCAAGCAGCAATCGATTATGGAATTGATCCGAAGAAGATTACCGCAATCGTGGACCAAGGGGAACGCCCAGCAGAACGGATTTGTAACCACGTGATTCCAGAATTTGAACCGGATTTGTTGATTATTGGTTCAATTGGGAAACCCGGGAGCCGGAAGACGGTGGGTTCGCAAGCTTCGTACATGGTTAAGCATTCTGGGACTTCTGTCTTCGTTATTCAAACGACTGATGAAAATTAAAATTACTTCGGCTCTAAATTACTAAACCAGCTTAAAAGGGTGGGACAACGAAGTCAGCGATGACGGTTGTGTCACCCTTTAGTTTTATAATATATATTGATTCTAAATAATATTGGAATATTAAGTTTAAACAGTTGATTTCATTTTCTTCTAGTTTATAATGATTATAAATAACTAGAAAGGAAGAATGACGATGGCAAAGAAAATGTCACTTGCACAAAAAGTTAATGTTATTCGGGCTAGTGTTATGGGCGCGAATGATGGCATTATTTCAGTAGCTGGAATTGTCATTGGGGTCGCGGCGGCAACCAACAATGCTTATGCAATTCTAATTGCGGGTCTTTCCGGTAGCTTAGCCGGAATGATCTCAATGTGTATGGGGGAGTACGTTTCGGTAAGTACCCAAAAGGATTCACAACAACGCGCGATTTTAGATGAACAACAAAAGATCAAGGAAAATTTCCAAGCTGAATTTGACTACGTTAAGGGAAAATATCTTGACCAAGGAATCGCTCCGGCTTTAGCTTATCAAGCGACCCAAGAACTAATGACTGATGATCCCTTAAATACGGCGGTTCAAGAACGGTATGGCTTTAATCCAAAAGATTTTACCAGTCCGTATGATGCTGCAGTAGCTTCATTTATCTCCTTCCCGCTAGGTTCGATTTTACCAATGGTGGCAGTCACGATGACTCCACCAGCGGTTCGGATTTTAGGAACGATGGTCGCGGTTTTGGTTGCTTTATTAATTACGGGTTACCTAGCCGCAGTCCTTGGTGGTAATCCAAAACGTGGAAAAGCAATGCTTCGCAACGTGGCCGCTGGTTTACTAACGATGGGAGTAACCTTCTTAATTGGGCAACTCTTTCGTGCTTAATGAGTATTGAAGGGAGAAAGTAAACGTGACGAATGTAAAAGTAAAGCGGGTTGATAAGACAACCCAAACCATGGAGGAAAAGCTGAATGTTTTACGGGCCGGGGTCTTAGGCTCAAATGATGGGATCTTAACCGTTGTTGGGGTTTTGGTTTCGGTTGCGGCTGCCACGACCAATCATTTCACGATCTTTATTGCTGGCTTATCTGATTTATTGGCCTGTGCCTTTTCAATGGCGGCTGGTGAATATGCTTCCGTTTCGGCGCAAAAGGAGACTGAGAAAGCAGCGGTTGCTAAAGAAGCGGCTCTCCTAAAAACGGATTGGCATGGGCAAATGCAAGCCGTTAAGGACTTCTATGTTCAACGGGGAGTCCGAGCTGATACGGCTGAGGCAATTGCTAAAGACCTCTTACAAAAAAAGCCGTTAGCCACGGTGGTTCGGGTGAAATATGATATTGAACTTGGTCACTACTTAAATCCTTGGGATGCTTCTTTTGCCTCTCTTTTTTCGGCAGCCTTGGGTGGCTTACTGCCTTTGATGGCGATGACCTTTGTTAATGGAAACTTAAAATGGTATGCAACGATTTTAGCGGTCGCCGTTACTTCTGCCTTGACGGGATACTTATCCGCTAAGCTTGGTGATGGTTTAACCCGCCGGGCAGTGATTCGGAACATCATCATTGGGTTAATTACGATTACCATCCACTACGGGGTCGGTAAACTCTTCTAGAGAATTTTAATGAGGGCTAATCTCTTGCTTTATCAAGGCTTTTGAACTTGGTGAAGGAAGAGGTTAGTTTTTTTGTTGCTTTTTTCCTTAGTTAGTTATATAGTTAGTTACATAAGTAACTAACTAATGAAGCGGTTGAGGTGGTGAAAAAATGAATTTTGAATTTGATCAATCTGCACCGTTATATCAACAACTTGCGGACCAACTTGCGGAAATGATTTTTACCGGAATTTTTAAGGAGGGAGAACAAGTGCCATCAACAACGCAACTTTCTCAAGAACTAAATATGAATCCGGCAACGATCTTAAAGGGGATGAACCAGCTAGTTGATCAGCACTTGCTGGAGAAACGGCGGGGACGGGGGCTGTTCGTCCTCCCAGGAGCGCAAGAACGGCTTGCTCATCAACATCGGGAAGATTTTTATCAGGATTATGTTGCGAGTTTAGTTACTGAAGCACAACGCTTAGGCATCGAAGAAGAACAACTATTAGCATTGATTAAACGGGGGTACCAAAATGGAAAAGCTTAAGGTGCAAGCAATTACGAAGCGCTACGGCCGAAAAATGATCCTTAACGGGGTTAGTTTCGAATTACAGCCCGCTAAAATTTATGGCTTGCTGGGGCGTAATGGGGCGGGGAAGAGTACCCTGTTAAATATCATTACTAACCGGATTTTCGCCACTCAAGGGGAAGTTAAGCTTGGTGATCAAAACGTGAATAATCATCAAGCTAGCCTCGGGCAGTTCTATTTAATGAGTGAAGCCGAGCTTAGTTTAAAACACATAAAGATTAAGGAACTTTTTGACGGTGCAGAGTTAGCCTATGGCAACTTTGACTTTGTAAATGCCCGGCGGATGTTAACGGCTTTTGGGATCAGCGAAGACCAAACGTTGGCAAAACTTTCAACGGGACTGAAAACCGCTGCCAAATTAACGGTCGCTTTAAACGTCAATGCAAACTATATTTTCCTTGATGAACCGACTTTAGGTCTAGACGCTAATCACCGAGAATTGTTCTACCAGGAATTAATGCGGACGTATGGTGAACGGCCCCGGACATTTGTGATTTCCACTCACTTAATTAATGAAGTCCAACAACTTTTAGAAGATGTTATCATCTTGAATCAAGGTAAAATCACGGTTGATGAGCCGGTGGCGGATTTGTTAGCCCGGGCGTATGAAATTAGTGGGCCAGCTGATTTAGTTGACCAATACACGCAAGGTTTAAAGATCCTAACTAGTCATAATTTTGGTCGGATTAAAACAGTCACGGTTGTTGAAAAACTAGCGGAACAGCGGGTTTTACCAGATCAAGTTAAGATTGATCACCTTGACTTACAAAAGACTTTTACAGCGTTAACGAATGGAGGGATTGAAGGTGAATAAACGAGTTAGCGGTTTAATGCATTGGACCATGAAATTGTCAGCCTGGAGCTTATTAATTGTGGCTGGCGTCGATCTGGTTTTTTGGGTTTTAGGAATCATTTTGAAATTTTTAACCCAAAGTCACAGGAGTCTTGCTGGTGAACTAACAGATTTTGTTGTGAATTTTGGAACATCAATTGAAGTCTGGGGCGTCATTTTACCATTGTTTGTTGCCTATCCATTATTCAAGTGGGGGATTCAATATGGCTATTCTCGCCGGAATATCTGGTTGGCTAATATTGCCTCTTTAGTAATTTGGATGGCTGTAATTTGGCTGGCCCACTTGTTAATGAATCTCGTTGCTTATCGCCAAATGGGACTCCAACACGCGACGGATGGTTTAGGTTGGGATCTGGTTGCGGTGATCGAGAGAGTTTTAACCTTAGCGGCGATCGGAGCTGGCTTTGCCCTCTTAAACCGGCGGTGGAAATGGATCATTGGGATTGGAGGACCGGTCTTACTATTCTTCATGCTCGGGAGCCTAATTCACCTGATCTTTGTTACTTTGCGTGTCAATCCACAAGATTTAGCTAACTTCTTTATGGCCCTAAATCTTAATAGTATGGGAACCCTTTACGGTGTTCTTCTTATCTGGGCGCTCTTAATGTTTGGCCTTATCTATGTCTTCTTTATGCGGATGCAATTGCGGCGTGATTAAGAGGGGAGAAAGTAACTGCTAAGGCCACTAAGTTAAAGGTTGGAACAACTTTGACTCGGATATCGTGGCAAGAAGCAGTAGCTGAATGGCAGTTGCTTGCACCAACCTATTCAGCCTTTTATGATTTCGCGGACGCTAAGTAAGTTGGCTAGCTCTCTGCAAGCACAGCCATTATAGATAAATCAGCCGGAGAAAATTTGCCAAGCAAATTTCACTCCGGCTATTTCCTTATCTCACAGGACCGGCTGAAAGCTTTCTTGCCAACTCACTTTTCAAAGCTTGGTCTTATCGTAAGCAAAAAGGCTCCGCCAGGAATCTTACTCTTATCTAGAGGGGGATTTCTGAGTGGAGCCGGATTAGACAAGCTACCAACGATAATTTGGCTACGGTAGCCAAATGGACATTACCATGCTTACGTCGACGCGATCCTACTTGGCCGCGCGTGGGATCACAAACGCCAAACAAGTTGGCTGGTTTGCTCCCAGCGTTCCTTTGCTAAGGGATGGGACTTTTTCGTTCTCTTCCCTTCTAATGTTAGGCTCGCCAAATAAGCGGTTTTAGTGGTATGATATCATTAGTTTATTCTGAGCAAAGCTTAGAAGAGAAAAGATAGAAAGAGGGTTTCGGGCGACAAGATGACGCCGATGAAGGAAGACTATTTAAAAATTATTTTTGAACTTGGTGGAATGAAGAAACAAGTTTCTAATAAACAAATCTCACTAGGTCTGGGAATTGCAGCTGGTTCAGTAACGGAAATGATTACCAAGTTAGATGACGAAGGCTTAGTTTCTCATCAACCATATGCCGGAATTCAATTAACGGAACGGGGTTTTAAATTTGCGGCGGAATTAGTCCGTAAACACCGCCTTTGGGAAACCTTTTTAGTTGACAAACTGGGGTATAGTGTTGCGGATGTTCACCCGGAAGCCGAGGTTCTCGAACATGAAACGAGTGACCGGTTAGCAACGGCTTTGGACAACTTTTTGGGTCATCCAGAAAGTTGTCCCCATGGCGGGATGATTCCAAATGCGGCGGGGGAATTTAAAAACGTTAGTCATCGCCTTTTGTCAGATGCTAAAGACGGCGAGACAATCATGATTGAACGTTTTTTGGATAATCATGAATTGCTTACCTACCTTAGTGAACTTGGCGTCCAACTTCATGATCGCTTTGAAGTTGTCAAGCACGAACCTTTTGAAGGACCCTTGGTAGTTAAGCGTCTTAGTGATCAAAAAACGATCAGTATTTCTTTTAAGGCTTCTCACAATATTTTTATTAATGAAACAAAGTCTTAAAATTTTGGTAAAAGCTAATGAAGAGCGAGTAACAACATGAAAACGCGATTTGCTAGTTCGTAACATTTAACAAAAAAAGCCTAACAAGGTTAGACTCAAAGTAGACTAAAAAAGGAGTCTTTGCCTTGTTAAGCTACTTTAAGTCTAGTTATGATCGCCATGATTTTCAAG
>DWYX01000017.1 GCA_019118465.1 Candidatus Limosilactobacillus faecipullorum
AATTGAAACTCTTGGGAAGCGAACAGACTTATGCTCGTAGTTTGGTGGGATTGCAAGCACAGATCGAGGCACTTGTCATGACGAATAATCTAGCAAAATTTGGAATGTTACAAACTAGCAATTGACGTAACATGAAAATGTAGTATACTCGTTCCTAGTGAAATCTAGCTTAGGAGTTTGAAATGTTAATTCAAAATGATGCAAAGAGGTGGCAACGTCTCCTCGTTAGTGCGGTCTTATTTATCGTAATTGCCGCCATGGTTTACAAAAGTACCATGTTAATTGGTACCCTTGATTCAGTTTTGCAGACCCTCTTTACGAATAATCATCCCAACGCAACTGGGGGAATGAAGGTTGTGATGACCTTGATTTCCTTTATTGGGAGTCCAAAGATGGATCTGGTCTGGGCTTTCATTATTGCCTTCTTGCTTTGGGGCTTTAAATACAAAATTCCAGCTCTTTGGACCCTGGGGGTAATCTTTGGGGGCGATGTTTTAGGAGCAATTGTAAAACACGTGATTAAGCGGGCGCGGCCAGCACAACACATGGTAGCGGACAATGGTTTTTCTTTCCCAAGTGGTCACGTTCTGGGTGGCTTTTTAATCGCCGGAATCTTAATGTTGGTTGTCGTTCCAATTATCCAAAGCGAATCGATGAGGGTAATTTGCCAAGTCTTATTAATCTTCTATGTTGCTTTGTTGGCAATTTCACGGGTTTACTTATATGCCCATTTTCCAACGGACACGATTGGTGCGATGCTCTTAGCATATGCATGGCTTCAAGTTGCAGAATACCTTTATATAATCTTTGCTCCGATGTTAAGTCGTTGGAAGTTTGTAAGTAATTCATACATTTAGTTAATTGAGGTTAGCGAAGGATGGAAATCCCAACTAGCCTCTTTTTGATTATGTTATTGAAGAATTTGGCAGAAATTACTAAAACTAGTATTGAGACAATTAGGAGACAAGAAAAAATTATTTCCTGGGAAATATGAGGTGGGTAAATTGAGTACAATTAAGGATGTTGCGAAAGCAGCCCAGGTTTCGGTTTCGACAGCTTCGCGAGCACTAAACGATAATCCCCGGATCAGTGATGCGACAATCGCTAAAGTGAAGGCGGTTGCAAAACAATTAAACTACCAACCGAATAGTTCAGCAAAGGCCCTTTCAAAGGGAGAAGTTAATGTTGTTGGCGTGGTTTTTCCAGTTACAAATGAAACAGCCCCGGCGAACCCTTTTCAACTCGATATTATTCGAGGAGCAAACACGGAACTAGTAGCTAAAAATTATGTTTTGGCAACTGCGATTTGCCAGGATAAGGCTAGCCTATTGAAAAACGTTAAGGCTATGGTTGAACAGTCAAAGGTTCATAATTTTTTGGTTCTTTATGCTGAAGAGAAAGATCCAGTAGCGGATTACCTGCGAGAAACTGGCCAAAACTTTGTGGTGGTTGGCCAACCGGCGCAGACAACTGACCGGTATATTAATAACGATAATGTTTTAGCGGGACGGAAAGTTACAAGCTACATTTTGGAGCGCAAGCAAGCTACGACCCCAATTTTGGTTCGTTCTGCTGAAAACTGGCAGTATGAACAGGATCGGGAAGTTGGGTATCAAGCAGAGATGCTAGTAAATGGGGGAACACCTCTAATATACGAATTAGGAAAAACCGATCCTAAAGCGTTTTTCAACGAGCATCCTACGGTTGATGCAATTATTTCAGTTGATGACATTAATTTATTGCGCTTTTATAACCAACTCAAAGCCATTAAATGGCCAACTAAATTACCAGCAATTTGTTTTAACCGGAGTCGTTTACTCAGCCTTGCTAGTCCAACGGCGATTAAAGTTGATATGATGCCTCGGCAACTAGGGGCCAAAGCCGTTCAGTTATTATTCAATCGTAAAATTCAAAGGCAACTGGTCGGCTTTAAGATTATTGATTAGTAAAAGAAAAAAATTAACCAGGGTTTGATTCTCAGATGCCTAGTGCATAGGGGATCAGGCCCTTTTTGAGTGATAAATTTTGTGCAATCGTTTGCAAAAATATTGCGCAAACGGTTGCACAAATTAAAAAGCTCTGGTATATTGATACTCGAAAAGGTTTATGAAGCGCTTACACAAATCTCTTGCAATTATTTTCTGGATGCTAATAGTTCTTGGTTAAACAAGAAGAAGGAGATTGAAGACTATGAGTGAAAAGTCATCAGCAGGGTTACCTACCTTGTCTAAGAGTATGATTTGGATGATCAACTTCGGGTTCTTGGGGGTCCAAACTGCCTTTACCCTTCAAAGTTCTCAAATGTCACGGATCTTCCAAACGATCGGGGCTGACCCTAATAATTTGGGATGGTTCTTTATTTTGCCACCACTGGCTGGTTTAATCGTTCAACCAATCGTTGGTTATTATTCTGATCGGACCTGGGCACCGAAGTTTGGTGGTCGGCGGCTACCTTACTTGATTTTAGGGACTTTGGTTGCCGTAATTGTCATGTTACTTTTGCCAAATTCAGGGAGTTTCAACTTCGGGTATGGTTCCTTAGCAGCGCTTTGGTTTGGAGCAATTACCGTGGCTTTCTTGGACCTTTCTTCCAATGTGGCCATGCAACCATTTAAGATGATGGTTGGGGATATGGTTAATGATGACCAAAAGAGTTATGCTTACGGGATTCAAAGTTTCTTATCTAACACGGGGGCGGTTTTAGCGGCCATCTTCCCATTCCTCTTAACTTGGTTGGGGGTTGCTAACACTGCTAAGAAGGGGGTTGTGCCACAATCAGTGGTTATTTCCTTCTACGTTGGAGCAGCCTTATTAATCATCACGAGTGCCTTCACCGTTTTCCGGGTTAAGGAATATGACCCAGCTACTTACGCTCGTTACCACGGAATTGAAGAAAGTGATAATACGGAAGGGGGTAACTGGTTTACGCTTTTGAAGCATGCTCCAAAGGCTTTCTGGACGGTTACCTTAGTTCAATTCTTCTGCTGGTTTGCTTTCCAATACCTCTGGACTTACTCTGCTGGGGCAATTGCTAAGAACGTTTGGAACACGACGAATGCTACTTCTGCCGCTTACCAAGCAGCTGGTAACTGGTACGGGGTTTTGGCCGCGGTTCAATCAATTGCTGCCGTGGTATGTTCTTACGTCTTAGCTAAGGTACCAAACAAGTACCACAAGGTTGGTTACGCAACGACGCTTTTGCTTGGAGCTCTCGGTTTTGTTTCCGTCTTCTTCATTCACTCTCAAGGTGCTTTGATTATTTCATTCATCCTCGTTGGGATTGCCTGGGCCGGGATGAACACTTACCCATTAACGATCGTTACTAACGCTCTTTCTGGGAAGCACATGGGGACTTACTTAGGGCTCTTCAACGGGTCAATTTGTTTACCGCAAATCGTGGCTTCCTTAGCAAGTTTTGCCCTCTTCCCATTGCTTGGTGGTTCTCAAGTTAATATGTTCTTACTTGCTGGGATTGTCTTAGCATGTGGGGCATTGAGTGTTACGACAATTAAGGAAACTTTTGCTGAATAATTTACTTGCTTAGTGAGAAAGGAATTTTACTAATGAAACAAACTTTTGACATTGCGCCATGGCACGTAAAAACAAGTACCTGGTCACCGGAAGATAAACGGCTACAAGAATCAATGACCAGTTTAGCTAACGAAAATCTTGGGATGCGGGGATTCTTTGAAGAAGGTTACTCTGCCGATAAGATGGAAGGGGTTTATTTGGGAGGCGTTTGGTTCCCTGATAAGACCCGGGTTGGTTGGTGGAAGAATGGTTATCCAAAGTACTTTGGGAAGATGATCAACGCTGTCAACTTCTTGAAGTTACCAATTGCAGTTAATGGCGAAGCCCTTGACTTGGCTAAACAAACGCCAACTGATTTTAGCCTTGATTTGGATATGAAGCATGGGACCTTTACCCGGGCCTTCAACGCTGAAGTTGGTGGAGCTAAGTTGCACTTCGAATTTGTTCGCTTCGTTAGTGCAGTGCAAAAGGAATTAGTTGGTCAACAAGTAACGATTAAGAACCTTTCTGACCAAGCAGTTAAGTTAACGGTAACGAGTGCCATTAACGGTGACGTTTATAACGAAGACGCCAACTATGATGAACAATTCTGGGATGTTTTGGACCACACTGCCGACGGCAACCGTGCTTTGTTAGTTTCTAAAACTAAGCCAAATGACTTCGGCACACCACAATTTACGGTGGCGATGAAGACGACCACTAAGACTACCCTTAGTCACTTAAAGGACCAAGTCGATGAAAAAGAAGTTGCTAACATCTTTGAAGCTGATTTAGCAGCTGGTGAAACTACTGTTATTGAAAAGCGGACCGTTGTTGCTACTTCCCGGGACTTTGACACCAAGGAAGCTTTGATTAACCGGGTTGATGAGTTGAGTGACCAATTGGATGCCAAGGCATTTGCTGACCTCTTAAAGGCTCATGAAGCTGAATGGCAAGCGCGTTGGGACAAGTCAGACGTGAAGATCAATGGGGACGAAGGGGCCCAACAAGGGATTCGTTTCAACCTCTTCCAACTTTTCTCCACTTACTATGGAAATGATTACCGGCTAAACATCAGTCCAAAGGGCTTCACCGGTGAAAAGTACGGTGGGGCAACTTACTGGGATACCGAAGCCTACTGTTTACCAGTTTACTTAGGGGTTTCCAACGCTGAGGTTTCCCGGAACCTGTTGATGTACCGGTACAATCAACTTGACGGGGCTTACGTTAACGCCCAAGAACAAGGCTTGGCTGGGGCCTTGTACCCAATGGTGACCTTCAACGGGATTGAATGCCACAATGAATGGGAAATTACCTTTGAAGAAATCCACCGGAACGGGGACGTTGCTTACGCCATCTACAATTACACCAACTATACTGGTGACAAGTCTTACGTCCTTCATGAAGGGGCAAAGGTCTTAACTGAAATTTCTCGCTTCTGGGCGGATCGGGTTCACTACTCCCAACGGGTAAACAAGTACATGCTTCATGGGGTTACCGGACCAGATGAATACGACAACAATGTTAATAACGATTGGTACACGAACCTGCTTTGCCAATGGACGTTGAAGTACACCCTTGAAGTGCTCGAAGAAGTGGACGATGAAGTTGCAGCTGACTTAGCTGTAAGTGAAGATGAAAAGCGGAAGTGGAAGTCGATCGTTGATAATATGTACCTTCCTTACGATGAAGAACGGCGGATCTTCCCAGAAAACGATGGCTTCATGGATAAAGACTTAGTTCCAGTGGGCGAAATTCCTAGTGATCAATTACCATTGAACCAAAACTGGTCATGGGACAAAATCTTACGTTCACCTTACGTTAAGCAAGGGGACGTTATTCAAGGAATTTGGGACTTTATGGATGACTTTACGCCGGAAGAAAAAAAGCGGAACTTTGACTTCTACGAACAATTCACAGTTCATGAATCCAGCCTTTCTGCTTCAGTTTACTCAGTAATCGCTGCTGATATTGGTTACGAAGATAAGGCCGTTGAAATGTATGAACGTTCTGCGCGGCTTGACTTGGATAACTACAACAACGATACGGCGGACGGACTTCACATTACTTCCATGACCGGGAGTTGGATTGATATCGTGCAAGGATTTGCGGGGATGCGGGTTCGTGATGGAAAGCTTTCCTACAAGCCATTCTTGCCAAAGAAATGGGATTCCTACCAATTCCGGCAACAATTCCGGGGCCGGGTTATTGAAATTACCGTTGATCAAAACGGTGCGAAAGCCGAATTGATTAGTGGGGAACCACTGGTAATCGAAATGGCTGGTAAGGATCTTGAATTGAAGTAGGTAGAAAAAACTTGAAAATGAAAACAGGGCGGAGAAATAACTTTCTTGGCCCTGTTTGGATCTTGGAGGAAAACAAATGAAATTTGAAGAACTAAAAGGGTTTGCCTTTGACCTCGATGGTGTAATCGCTGATACAGCTAAGTTTCACAGTCAAGCTTGGCACCAAACAGCCGATAAGGTTGGCACTACTTGGACCCCAGAACTACAAGAAGCACTAAAAGGGGTTAGCCGGATGGATTCACTTGAAATGATTTTAAAAGCGGGTGGTCACGAAAATGACTACACCCAAGCTGAAAAAGAAGCATTGGCTGCCGAAAAGAACGAAAACTATGGGAAATTGATTGCAACTTTGACGCCTGACGATATTCTTCCGGGGATGAAGGCTTTCTTAGATGAATTAATTGCCAATGGCTACAAACTTTCTTTGGCTTCTGCTTCTAAGAATGCACCGAAGATTTTGAAGTACCTTGGGCTGACGGATTACTTTGTCGGAATTGTGGATCCAGCAACTTTACACGCGGGGAAGCCAGACCCAGAAATCTTTGCCCGGGCCGCTGAAATCCTTGACCTACCAGCTAACCAAGTGGCTGGTTTGGAAGACTCTAGCGCCGGAATTGAATCAATCAATGGTGCCGGTGAACTTTCAATTGGGATTGGTTCTCAATTAACGGCTGCCAAGGTTAAGTTTAACAGTACCGCTGAGGTTAGCCTCGCAAATATTAAGGCGGCACTGGCATAATAATTAAAGGTAAGGATTATCGACTGTGATTTCCTTATAATATTCGTAAATATGCAACAAGGGTGAGGAGAAACTCAAATTTCTTCTCACCCTTTCTGTTTTATCAGGTTGGCTTATTTAAAACTGCTGATGATCTGACTGCATCCATTCACAAGCCATATCAACCCAGTGAGCGACATGGGGTTGGTTTCCTTCTGGATGGTGGGCAACTAAGCCATTGGCAATATCCATGCCGTGAGGGCCGTGTTCAAATAAATGAATTTCCTGGGAAATATTTTGTGCTTGTTGCGCTAGGAAATAATTTAAGCTGTTTTGGGAAGCTACGATTGGATCATCAACCGTTGCCCAGATAAAGGTTGGCCGGTTCGTAGCGGTAACGTGATGACTGGCGCTGAAGAAGTCGGGATCATCAGTCCATTGATCCCTTGTTGCTTGATCGGTTGGGAAACCAGCGTCAAAGTCAATAACGGGGTAACCCAAAACTAGATCAGTGAAACTAAGTTCAGCCGCTGAATGACCACTTTCCTTGGTGAGCCACTCACTATCCCAGTAATCGTTGTAAAGCCCGGCAATTTGGCCACCAGCAGAGAATGCCATTAAATGAAGTCGATTGGTTAAATGCCACTTTAACTGGTTAGCTTTGATTTGGCTGACTGCTTCAGCTAGGTCAAGAACTGGCGCTGGATAAAGGGGTGCTTGTTGGCTAACAAAGGTATAACGGAGAATAAAAACTGCGTAGCCCTTAGCTGAGAAAGCAAGTGCGGTTTTTTCAGTTTCTTCTTCGGGAATGTGGGTCATTGAACCACCAGGGATAATCAGTAAGGGGTCAAAGGTTTGCACTTCACTATTGGGCGTTGGGGTTTGGAGGTAGGCCGTCATGGTTGCTTGGGTTTGCCGCTTGGCGCTATTTAGAGATTGGGTTAAAATTTCCATATCAACACTTCTTTCTAAAAATCTTATCTGGGGGCATTATAGTGCAGAATCAAGCTCAAGAAAAGGGGCGCTGGTTAACCCTAACTGATCTGCTAGCAGTTCAGAAATTACTTAGTGACCGCCAACTAGCGTTAACAGCGGGGATTACTTTAGTAGCTGATCAAAATATCCAAACCTGGGCGTTAAATAATTGGCTCAATCAACAACGGCTTTGGGGAATTTGGCAGGGGAGTGAACTGATTGGTTTACTTTCAGCTTTTCCTTTAGCCGATCAACAAGTTGAACTTGGTTACTTACTTCAACGAGAACAATGGGGAAAAGGCATCATGACCCGTGCTCTGCAAGAATTTTTAACTCAAAATCCGGGTCCAATTTACCAAGCTACTGCAAAAAAAGAAAATTTAGCGTCCCAAAAGGTCTTATTAAAGGTTGGTTTTAAAGTAATTAATCGAGGCAATAATGAGATTACTTATCGATTTTGAGAATCGAGAAGCGGCTTCTTTACTTGCATAAAGAAACGATCCTCGTTATAATTATGAAAGTTATTAGAGAAGAGGTTGCACCCTTCAAGAGTAAGCTGACCGAGGTAAGCAAGTACCAAAAGGCGGTGGAAAGGGAATGGTGCCGAAACCAAGCGTTCCTTGCTAAGCGATTGGTTGGGCCGGCGTTTAAGAGACGTCGGACTGTCGCGTATGTCGCGGAGCGCTTCTACGATCGTACTAAATTAGTGGGGTTGACCGAGCGTTTGGCGGTCAGCCTCTTTTCTTTTTGCAATTATTATTAAATTTACTTAATTTAGGAGGAATTAGTTATGGATGGAAATGGTGAAGGACAAATTAAGCGGTCCCTCCAAACCCGTCACCTAACCATGATTGCCCTTGGGGGATCAATCGGGACGGGGCTCTTCATCGCTTCAGGCTCGGCTATTACAACCGCTGGACCTGGTGGGGCTTTGCTTGCTTATGCGGTCATGGGGGTCATGGTTTACTTCTTGATGACCAGTTTGGCTGAAATGGCAACTTACATTCCACTTACGGGTTCATTTGCGGCTTATGCCGGGAAGTTTGTTAGTCCGGCAATGGGGTTTGCCTTAGGGTGGAACTATTGGTTTAACGGGGCAATTACTGTTCCGGTTGAAATCACGACCGTTGGGATTGTGATGAATTTCTGGTTCCCACATGTGCCGGCATGGATGTTTAGTGGGGTAATCTTCTTAGTGATCTTTGTGATTAATTATCTGTCAGTCCGGTCTTACGGGGAAACGGAATTCTGGTTAGCTTTGATTAAGGTGCTTGCGGTTGTTGCCTTCCTAATTGTCGGGGTGCTCGTAATCTTTGGAATTATGGGTGGCAAGGCCCCAATTGGAATGCGGAACTTTACTTACAAGGATGCCCCATTTGTCCATGGCTTCCCAGGAATTATCACGGTTTTCTTAGTTGCTGGTTTCTCTTTCCAAGGAACTGAAATGATTGGGATCGCAGCTGGGGAATCTGCTCATCCTGAAAAGTCGGTTCCCGAAGCCATTAAGTCGACTTTCTGGCGGATTTTATTGTTCTACATTTTAACGATTTTCGTGATTGCCGTTATTTTGCCATACACTAACAAGAACTTGTTGAGTGCTGATGTTCAAGACATCGTTACGAGTCCATTTACTCTAATTTTCCAACGGGCAGGTCTTGCGGCCGCTGCCAGTGTGATGAACGCTGTAATCTTGGTTGCAGTTATTTCATCGGCTAACTCCTGGATGTACGCTTCAACCCGGATGCTTTATTCTCAAGCCCGGGAAGGCTTTGCATGGAAGATCTTCGGGATTGTTAACAAGCGGGGAATCCCAATTTATGGTTTACTTGGAACGACTGTTGTTGGGGTCTTAGTTTGGTTAACTCAATTTATTGGACCTGAAGCCTATAATTACCTTGTCGCTGCCTCTGGTTTATGTGGGTTTATTGCTTGGTTTGGGATTGCGATTAGTCACTATCGGTTCCGGCGGGCTTTCATTGCTCAAGGGCACGATTTGAGTGAATTAAAGTACCATGCCTTACTTTTCCCATTTGGGCCAATTTTCGCCTTCATCCTTTGTATCGTCGTAATTGCAGGGCAAAACATTGATGCCTTTGTCAAGCTCGATTGGTCAAACATCTTGATTACTTACATGAGTTTGCCAATTGTTGTGATCTTGTTCTTCTACTATAAGCTTCGTTACGGGTCCAAGTTGATTCCGCTTGAAGAAGTTGACCTTTCCCGGAGTACGAAGGGTGAAAAGTACGAAAGCGAGGACGAAGAAAAGTAACTTTAAAGCCTTGTTACTTCGTTAATTAGAAGTTGTGTAGCCAGAAAATCTGGTTTGCACAGCTTCTTTTTTGTATCGAAGCGTGTATAATGAAAAATGTTGCTTTAAATGATGAATTAGATTAAGAGAGGAAGAAAGCCATGATTGTACTTGCCGGAACCATTGGTGCTGGAAAGACTAGTTTAACGCAGTTGCTTGCCGATCATTTAGGGACAAAGGCCTACTTTGAATCAGTTGATGATAACCCAATTTTGCCTTTATTTTATAAGGATCCGCAAAAGTATGGCTTTCTCTTACAAATTTATTTTCTAAACCGACGGCTTGAAGAGATTAAAGCTGCTTCTTCCCAAAAATTGAGCGTTCTTGACCGGTCGATTTTTGAAGATGACTTAATGTTTCGGATGAATGCTGACTTAGGCCGGGCAACCGAAACCGAAGCTGATATTTATGCTTCCCTGTTGAAGAATATGATGGAAGAATTACCGCAGCAACAAACGGAAAAGAAGCCGGATTTACTAATTCATATTCAAGTTTCTTTCCCAACGATGTTAGAACGGATTAAGAAACGGGGCCGGGCTTACGAACAAATTGATACTGACCCAGCTTTGTACAATTACTATCAAGAATTAAATCATCGTTATGCCAGTTGGTACAATCAATATCAAGAAAGTCCAAAGATGTTGATTGATGGGGATCAATACAACTTTGTCGAAGATCCAAATGCTGCCCAAGCAGTTCTTCAGATGGTAGATGAAAAATTAACGGCATTAAATTTAAAATAGGGTTTGACAATTTAGGGTAAAAGGCTTAAACTATAATAGTTGGTTTAAGCCAATACGGAGGATTAGCTCAGTTGGGAGAGCGTCTGCCTTACAAGCAGAGGGTCACAGGTTCGAGCCCTGTATCCTCCATTTTTTATAATTTATTAGTATGCGGATATGGCGGAACTGGCAGACGCGCAAGATTTAGGTTCTTGTGTCCTTGTGGCGTGGAGGTTCGAATCCTCTTATCCGCATCTTTGTGGCTAGGAAGAAAGTCAAATTTCTTCCTAGCCTTTTTCGTGCCTCCGAATATTACATAGAAACTACGGTCGAGGCAGTAGCCAAGTGAATATTGCCTTCCCTCCAGTCGGCACGATCCTGCATGGGCTTAGAGGACAAGTTTTTCTCTCAGCCGCTTTCTTTTAGAAAAAAGTATTTGTAAAGCTAAGCTAAACCGTTTTTCATAACGAACCAAACTTTTTTAGAAAAATAGGAAATTAATGTTGACATAAATAAGGAGCTCCTGTATTATATATAACTGTTGAGAGGATAACTTCTCAATTACAAATTAATCAAATGCGGAAGTAGTTCAGTGGTAGAACATCACCTTGCCATGGTGGGGGTCGCGGGTTCGAATCCCGTCTTCCGCTTTTTAATTATTTTGCACCCATAGCGCAATTGGATAGAGTGTCTGACTACGAATCAGAAGGTTGAAGGTTCGACTCCTTCTGGGTGCATCCTCATCGGAAATTAGCTCAGCTTGGTAGAGCACTGCGTTCGGGACGCAGGGGTCGCAAGTTCAAATCTTGTATTTCCGATAGATATGTACGGATGAGTTTAGCAATGTAAAACGTTGCTAAACTCTTTTTTAATTTCTGTATATTAACATGCGGTAAAATAGAAACAGTATTATTTCGGAAGCGAGTGATTTTTAATGAAACGCTTCGTTGCTATAATTATCTTGGTAGTTTTAGGATCGGGATTACTGAACACTCCAATTAGTCAGGCGTCAGTTACGAGTCCGTTAGACGGGGTCAACGTCTTTTCGACAGCTAATGATGACATCGCTGATTTACCAGACTCTCCCCAAGCTCGACGGGCAGTTGCTAAACAATTGGCAATTCCGAGTACCTCACCAATTCCTTTAGAAGGCTACCGGTGGCCAAGTCGCCAGATTACTGTTTACATGGCGACGAATGATCATCAGGTTCGAGCGGCCTTTCGGGTTGCGGTTAAAAAATGGAATCAAACTAAAGCGATTCACTTACGGTGGATCAAAAATCGCCAACGGGCAGATGTGATTGTGACCGATAGCGACCTCCAAACGACGGGGAATAGTGATGTTGGCTATGTCACTAGTCAATTAGGATCAACAGAAACCCAATTTAATCCCGACACCCATGCCATGATCCGCGCTAAGTCGACCTTGGACGCGGCTAAATTGCAGTATGTTAATCGTCAGTACCGGGACCACGTCGCAGAACACGAGCTCGGCCATGCCCTTGGATTAGCCCATGCCCCAGAAGATTACCAGAGCGTAATGATTCCTCGAAATATTCGGGGTGGGATTAGTAAATATGATCGGCGCGCTCTCCGGAGTTTATATGGGGTCTACTAGGAATTAAAGGAAAGGGGTTACTCTTTGAAATCGGTTTCTTGACTCACAATCTCGTGCTATAATTAAAGCATTCATGACTTTATGGTTGTGAAATTTGATAGAGGGTGTGGAATTTATGGCAAGTGTAAAAGATGGTTGGCATAAGGTCTTAGGTCATGATGTTTACGTTGAAAATGGTGGGGTAACCCATGGTAAACGAGTTACCGAAGATGGTCAGACCCTTGCTATTTACCCATACCGTCGGGAAGATATTGGCGGCGACCAAGCCTTTTGGTTAACGACGGGAGTTTCCTTATCAACGCTTCGTCGGGGACTGCAAACTGGCCGATATTCTTTAGCTTAGGTGGTCATAAATGGAACAATTACAAGTAGAATTAGCGGCCCGTTACCAAGCGATTGCTGAGGAAAACCGCGAACTTGTCCTGGCGGGTGGTCATCCTGATCTTCACATTGATGATGATTTGCAAAAACAACGGGTTGGTCTCACCTTAGTGGCGCCGTTACCGGTGCACTGGACCCGCAATATTGGCTTTGCTCTTGCAAAACTGAAAGATTTTGAACCAGATCAATACTATTATCCAGCAAATGATCTCCATTTAACGGTGATCGATTTAGTTGCTGGAAAGGTAAATCAACAATTAACGGATTTTCCAATTGAAAAAATTAAAGCGACTTTAGCTAAAAGTTTAGCTCAAGCCAAAGCGTTTGACTGGGAACTGAAAGGGCTAGTCGCTACGGACGGGGCGGTGATTGCCTGTGGTTATTATTCTGCAGAATTAATGGCCTTACGGGAACAAGTCCGGAAGACCTTTGATCAAGCGGGGATGCCAGTAAGGGAGCACCGCCCGGCTTTTACCGCTCATGTCACGGTCGCTCGTTACCGTGAATTACTAAGTGAACCGGATGCCTTTTTGGGGATGGTTGATAATTTCAGAAATATTGGCTTTGGCGAAACCAAAGTGCAAAC
This sequence comes from Candidatus Limosilactobacillus faecipullorum, assembly GCA_019118465.1. Classification (GTDB taxonomy): domain Bacteria; phylum Bacillota; class Bacilli; order Lactobacillales; family Lactobacillaceae; genus Limosilactobacillus; species Limosilactobacillus faecipullorum. The sequence continues at coordinate 13,125 of DWYX01000017.1, forward strand.
TGTTAACCTCGTTTGGCATGACTGGTACAACCACCACCAAGAGGTTTTAGCGACGTATCACTTAAAATAAAAACGACCAGGAGAAATTCTCGCTGGTCGTTTTTATTTTAAAATCCCAATTGTTGTACCCAAGCCTTTAATTGGTCAACGCTAAAATTATTGACCCGTTTAGCTGGTTTAACGTCACTCTTCGGCAGGAGTTGTTTAATGATTGCTTCACCACGTTCAGGAGAACTAGAACCGGAAGTAGCGAATGGCACCACTATTTTGCCAGCTAAGGTTTGATGAGCTAAGAAGTCATGGATGACCATCGGTGGTACTCCCCACCAGGTAGGATAGCCAAGAAAAAGCACGTTGAAATCAGGTAAAGTTAATGGTTTGACAGTTGGTAGCGTTGCTTGACCTCTTTGTTCACGGTTAGCCCGGGAGTTATCGTTTTGCCAGTTAAGATCAGCATCGGTATACGGAACGGTGGCTTCAATTTCAAGTGGGGTAACCTTCAAGACTCGCCCTAATCGTTCAGCCGCTTGCTTAGTTGTCCCAGTTTCTGAAAAATAAGCAATTGCAAATTTCATTTTTTCACCTCCAAATAGTTATCTTCATTATAATTCTAATGATTAATTTTGATAAATGCTCATTTATAGTCATCAATTTGACTGTTATCTACGGACCAACTAGTGATTTGAATGAAAATTGGAAGCAATCGTTTTCCTTCTGAAGTAAGAGAATATTCAACTCTGATTGGCATTTCATTAAATTGCTTTCGATTGATTATCCCCGCTTGTTGGAGCTCTTTCAGACTGTCAGCAAGAGCCGCATCGGATACATCTTGAATTTTAACCTTGAGTTCACCATAACGAAGATGATTGCAATGGCCAAGTTCACAAATTATTCTAGTTTTCCATTTACCACACAAAAGTGCCCAGAGCGTAATCGAGAGGGCAGTAGTATTGTCTAGGAAATTTACGCTGATACATTTTTAGTTACCTCCTCAAAAGTTTTTGAGTTTCTCAATTGTTTTTGAAAACGTTTTAATTAAGTTCTTTATCAAATATGATATTACTTGTAAAAAGGTTTAACAATTCACGAGTCATGTGGTAATAAGTCAAGAACAAATTACCGATGACTAACTTGCTTTGACCAGATTTTAGGCGCACTTAAATAAGCCTTGATACCAAGGTGTTTTAAAGCTTAAGCGTCGAGAATCATTTCATCTTCC